>JACIYQ010000251.1 GCA_014359855.1 Parvibaculum sp. | reverse complement strand
CTCGACGCTCGAAAAGATAGCAAAGGCCGAACTCCGCCGGATCGTCGACGAAGGATAGGCGCAACCGGGGGACAGGAAACTGGCCACAAGCGGAAAGACCTCGCCGTCGCAACTCCTCATGCCGAAACTCGTCACCGTCCTCAGGGAAGGCTACGGGTTTTCGGATTTCCGGGCGGATTTCATCGCCGGGCTGACCGTCGCCATCGTCGCGCTGCCGCTCTCCATGGCGCTTGCCATCGCCAGCGGCGCCACGCCGGACAAGGGCCTCGTCACGGCGGTCATCGCAGGCTTCCTCATCTCCGCGCTTGGCGGCAGCCGCTTCCAGATCGGCGGCCCGACCGGCGCCTTTGTCGTCGTCGTCTTCAACGTCATCGCGGTTCACGGCTATGACGGGCTTGTGATCGCCAGCGCCATGGCCGGGCTCATGCTCATCGGCGCCGGGCTCCTGCGCGTCGGCACCTTCATCAAATATATTCCCGAGCCCGTGGTCACCGGCTTCACGGCGGGTATCGCCGTCATCATTGCGACGAGCCAGATCAAGGATTTCCTCGGCCTCAGCCTCGCGCATGAACCGGCGGAGTTCATCGAAAAGGTGACGGCGCTCTGGGAGGCGCTGCCCAGCATCGCGCCGCAGACGTTTGCTGTCGCCACCGGTTCGCTCGCACTCATCGTCTGGCTCAGGGGCAAGCGGCCGAACTGGCCGGGCTTCCTCATCGCGGTCGTCGGCGCCTCGTTCTTCGTCTGGCTCTTCGCGCTGCCGACGGACACGATCGGCTCGCGCTTTGCCGGGCTCGAACCTTCCTTCGCGCTTCCCGCCTTTCCCGATGTTTCGATGGAGCGCATCGTCGCGCTCTTCCCGAGTGCCTTCACCATCGCTTTTCTCGCGGGCGTCGAGTCGCTTCTTTCCGCCATGGTCGCGGACAGCATGACCGGGCGCCGCCACCGTTCGAACAGCGAGCTGATCGCGCAGGGCGTGGCGAATTGCGCGTCGGCTGCCGTTGGCGGCCTGCCCGCCACGGGCGCCATCGCGCGCACGGCCACGAATATCCGCGCCGGTGCGCGCGGTCCCATCGCGGGCATGCTGCATGCCGTGTTCCTGCTCGGCTTCATGGCGGTCGCCTGGCCGGTCACCGCCTATATTCCGCTCGCCTCGCTCGCGGCCGTTCTGCTCGTCGTCGCCTGGAACATGAGCGAGATCGACAAGTTCACGCATATGATGCGCGCCCCCTTCGGCGATAGGGCCGTGCTCCTCATCACCTTCGCGCTCACCGTCCTTGTCGATCTCACCGTCGCGATCGAAGTCGGCGTCGTCTTCGCCGCCGTTCTCTTCATGCACCGCATGTCGGAGGCGGTCGAGGTGCAGGCGCATCTCCATCTCGTCGAGGAGGATGTGAGCGACACGACACCGCATGAATTCGTGCCCATGCAGGAGTTCGAGCTGCCGCCGGGTGTCGCGGCGAGCCTCATTCGCGGGCCGTTCTTCTTCGGCGTCGCCATGCGGCTCGGCGAGACGCTCGACCGGATCGGCGCCACGCCGAAAGTGCTGATCGTGCGCATGCGCGCCGTGCCGATCATCGATGCGACGGGCGTCTCGGCGCTCCAGACCATGATCGACCGCTGCGAGCGCAACGGCACCAAGGTCATCGTCACCGCGCTTCAGCCGCAGCCCGAGCGGATTCTGGGCGACATGGGCGTACTTGCGCGCGTCACCCGCGCGCCGGACTTTGCGCGTGCCATCGACATCGCGCGGGAGATAATTTCCTAGCGTTGAAGGCTCGGTGGCTTTCCTAGGTTGAGCCTAGGTTGATGCTTCGGCTTGTGCCTCGGTTAAGTTAGGTTCGACGGAACGCACCGCATCCAGAATATTTCGTGCTCGTTCGAGCGCTTCTTGGTCCAAATCTGAACCCCGTATCAGATCACGAAACTTTGATAAAATTTCCGATTCGAGATTTTCGAGAAGAGTGTGGTAGTCCTCTGGCCGAAAGGCGTCTATTTGTTGGGACTGTTCTGGAAGTGCAGCTTTCAAAATAGTTTTAATATTGTCGTGTTTGACGAAGCGATTAGCTCCTGTGCCGATTGCTAGCAGCTTCACCTGTATGACGGCGATGTGAACTATTGTGGAGTATGCGGAGAAGAGCGCCCAGACAATTGGTGGAAGATGGGGGCGGCTCTTTTGAGCTGCCTCAATATTTATGTCCTTGAGATCGAGCCCCGCCGAGAGCATTTCGAAAAATTGCGCGAGTTTCGGATTCTCCTCGACGCCTTTGTCAATCTTCGCAAGGTCAAACATACCCAGCTGTTGTGCTATGGCTCGAGCTCTGCCAAGGGCAATTGTATTGCCCCAGACGTCATCGATGGCTTGGGCGCGACGTTGATCAAATATTCGACGCCGGCTGACGGCGTCTGACAGAACATTGTTCCGTAGGTCTGCTATTTCAGCTTCTTTTAGGCGCAACTCGCTTTTCAGTCTTTCTTCTGACGCTTTGAGCTCGTTCCTTAACCCTTCGAGTTTTTTGTCGAAGCCGTGTTCGATGCCTTTTTCCACAAGTTTGATAAAAATACGCCGCAGAAGATAGAGCCCTAAAGCTAACGCGGCTGTGGACGAGAGTGCAGGAATCCAGTTTTCCCAGTTCATTCGTGTGTTCTCCTACCCCAGCAGCTTCCCCGGGTTCATCACGCCCTTCGGGTCCATCTCGCGCTTCGTTGCGCGCAGGATCGACATGCCGATCTCGCCCTTCTCCTCGCCGAGCCAGGGCGCGTGATCCACGCCGACGCCGTGATGATGGGTGATCGTGCCGCCATTCATCTCGATCGTGTCGGAGGCCGCGCGCTTGATCGCCTGCCACTGGTCGACCTCGCGGTCGAGCTGGCGCGGGAAGATGAACGTGAAATAGAGGCTCGCGCCGTCGGGATAGGAATGGCTCACATGCGCCATCACGACACCGCGCGCATTCTGTTCCGGCACGTTCGCCGCGATCGCATTCGAGATCGCTTCCGACACCTTGTCGTGCAGGCTCGCGATGTTCGACCAGCGCGTCGAGGTTTCGAGCGTTTCGACGCCGAGGCCCTTGTCCATCATCGGGTCGCGCACGGAAGGCCCGTTGAAGCGGCCATGGAACCAGCGCTTGCCGGGTCCGGTGCCGAGCGCCAGCGCGCCGAGACGGCGGCAGATCGCCTCCGTCTGCTCCTGCGCCCAGATCACGGTTTCCTTCGTTCCCTCATGCCCGATCAGCATGAGGCAGGGCGCGTCGGTAAAACCCTTCATCTTGAGGTAGGTGCGCTGCAGCTTCGATTTGAGCCCGCCAGAGCCGGACGACGACAGGGCCTGGAAGAAGTAGGTCTCCGGCGAATCCGAAAGCCGCACCATCGCCACGGGAATTTCCGCATGGTTGATGCGCCGCGCCGCTTCGATGCCTTGCGCGAAGGTCTTGAAGAGATAGCCGCGATAGTCCTTGCGCTCCGGCAGGTCGTGGATCTTCACCGTCGCTTCCACGATGACGCCGAGCGTGCCTTCCGAACCCGCGACGAGCTGGTTGAGGTTCGGTCCGGCGGCGGAGGCGGGCGTCGCTTCCGTCGTCCAGAAACCTTTCGGCGTCGCGAGCTTTGCCGAGACGAGCCATTTTTCCGCCTTGCCATAGCGGTTCGACTGCTGGCCCGCGCCGCGCGCGGCGATCCAGCCGCCCAGCGTCGAATACTGGAAGCTCTGCGGATAATGGCCGAGCGTCACGCCGTGGTTTTGCAACTGTTCTTCGAGCGCCGGGCCATAGATGCCCACCTCGATCCGCGCCGTCATCGACACCTTGTCGATCTGGATCACGCGCGTGAGCAGGGTCGTGTCGAGCGTGAGGATCGCGCCGCCCAGCGATTTCGGCACGGCATTGACGCCGCCGACGACCGACGATCCGCCGCCGAAGGGGATGAGCGCGATGTCCTCTTCCTCGCAGAGTTTCACGATGGCGAGCACCTCGTCGGCGCTGCGGGGATAGGCGACCGCGTCCGGCGCCATGTCGAGCTTGCCCGCGCGAAGATAGAGGAGATCGTGATAGCTGCGGCCGCGCGCATGGAAGGCGCGCTCGTAATCGTCGGTGCGGAGCTGGTTCTCGCCCACGATGCCCCTGAGCTTGCCGAGCACCTCGCCGGGCAGGCGGCAATGCGGCAGGCGAATGTCGTGGAGCGCCACGGCCGGCGTCGAGGGCAGGCGCGAGACGCCGAGCGCTTCTTCGATCCAGGCCCATTGCGGCGCGTCTCCCGGCAGCGGATTTTCCTGCTTCACAGGTCCCCAGCCGTTCCAGCGCAGGGTGGTGCGGTCGATGGTCATGTTTCAGCGCCCTTTGTTCGTCTCGCCTAAACTTAATTCGTCATGGCCCGGCTTGTCCCACTGCTGTCCGGTTTAAATTTTTCCGAGTTGGTTCAAGCTTTTGATTTTGCGAGCGAAACGCCTGTTCGCCAGCACTCGGGACTCGGAACCGCGAAATCGGGTTTACTGGATCACCCGGATGTCCTGATCGGCTCCGAATTCAGAAAGCCGGGCCGTTTTCAAAACCCAAAA
>JACIYQ010000250.1 GCA_014359855.1 Parvibaculum sp. | reverse complement strand
ACGGAATTCGAGACAAGGAGAAGCATCGAGGCCATGACGTCGAACGCCCATAGCATCGTCATCCTTGCGGCGGGCAAAGGCACCCGCATGAAATCGAACCTGCCGAAGGTGCTGCATGAAATTGCCGGCCGGCCGATGCTCGGGCATGTCCTGGCGAACACCAGGTTCGGCGGTAATGCGAAAACGGTTCTCGTCGTCGGTCCCGACATGGATGATGTGGCCGCTTACGCCCGCGGCGTGCGGCAGGACCTTTCCGTCGTCGTGCAGTTGAACCAGCGGGGAACGGGCGACGCAGCCCGCACGGCGCTGCCTGAAATCACCCATGAAGACGGCGTCGTTCTCGTGGTCTTCGGCGACACGCCGCTCGTCCGCGCCGAGACGCTCGCGGACATGGCGGACACCTGCCGAAAGAGCGGCAATATCGTGATCCTCGGTTTCGAGGCGAAGGATCCGACCGGTTATGGGCGCGTCGTGCTCGAAGATGGCAAGGTCTGCCGTATCGTCGAGCACAAGGATGCGACGGAGGCGGAGCGTTCCATCCGGCTCTGCTTCGGGGGCCCGATGGCGGTCCCGGCCCGGCATTTCGGTGCGCTCCTCGGGGGCCTCACGAGCGACAATGCGCAGGGCGAATATTATCTGACCGATCTCGTGGCGCTTGGACGCGGCGCGGGCCTCGACTGCATTTGCGTGACCTGTCCGGAAGCTGACATTCAGGGCGTGAATAGCCGTGCCGACCTCGCTGCGGCCGAAGCGTCGCTGCAAAGGCGGATGCGTCAGGCCGCGATGGCCGAAGGCGTCACCTTTCTCGATCCGGACACTGTCTATCTGAGCTTCGATACAAAACTCGGTCGCGATGTCACGGTGGGTCAGAATGTCGTCTTCGGTCCCGGTTGCGAGATTGCGGATGGCGTTCTCATCAAGGCTTTTTCTCATCTCGAAGGAGCCAGGGTTTCAGAGGGAGCGCAGATCGGGCCCTTCGCACGCATCCGGCCGGGCTCCGAAATTGGCCGCAAGGCGCGGATCGGAAACTTCGTTGAGACGAAGAAGGCCAAAATCGAGGAGGGTGCGAAGGTCAACCACCTCTCCTATATCGGCGATGCGCGGGTCGGTGCGGGGGCGAATATCGGCGCCGGTACGATCACCTGCAACTATGACGGCTACAACAAGTTCTTCACCGATATCGGCGCGGGCGCCTTTGTAGGCTCGAACTCCTCGCTCGTCGCACCCGTGAAGATAGGAGACGGCGCCTATCTCGGTTCGGGCAGCGTGATCACGAAAGACGTGAACACGGATGCGCTGGCTGTTGCGAGGGGACGGCAGACGGAGAAACCTGGCTGGGCGGCCGCCTTCCGGGCGAAGAATGAAGGCATCAAAAAATTGTCCTCGGGCGAGTAAACATGTGCGGAATTGTCGGCATCATCGGAACGGAACCCGTCGCCCCGGTTATCCTCGAAGCGCTGAAGCGGCTCGAGTATCGCGGCTATGACAGCGCCGGTATCGCAACCCTGTCGCATGGTGAAATCGAACGCCGGCGTGCCGAAGGCAAACTCTTCAACCTTGAAAAGGCGCTCGAGGCCTCGCCGCTCGACGGCACGATCGGCATTGGCCATACGCGCTGGGCAACGCATGGCGCGCCGACCGAGCGAAATGCGCATCCGCATGCAACGGACAGTGTGGCGATCGTTCACAACGGCATTATCGAAAATTTCCGGGAGCTCAGGGAGCGGCTCACCGCCGGCGGCGCGGTCTTTTCGACCGAGACCGACAGCGAGGTCATCGCTCATCTGGTGACATACTATCTCGACAAGGGGTTTTCTCCCCGCGAAGCAGCAGCCAGGGCGATCGGCGAACTTGAAGGCGCATTTGCGCTCGGGATCATCTTCCGCGGTGAAGACGAACTCATGATCGGTGCCAGGCGTGGCAGCCCGCTTGCGGTCGGCTATGGCGAAAAGGCAATGTATCTCGGTTCGGACGCTTTTGCGCTCGCGCCGATGACGAACCGCGTCACCTTCCTCGAAGAAGGAGACAGGGTCGAGATCACACGTGGCGGTGCCACGATCCACGACGCGGAAGGGCAGGTTGTGAAGCGTCCAGTGAAGATCACGGATGTTTCCGCGGCGCTTGTCGACAAGGGCAATCACCGTCACTTCATGGCGAAGGAAATCTTCGAGCAGCCGGAGGTAATCGGCCACACGCTTTCGGAATATATCGATCCGCTCAAGGACAGCCTGCGGGAAATTGCCCTGCCGGCAGATCTCGCTTCCGTCCCCCGCGTGACGATCATTGCCTGCGGTACGGCCTATTACGCGGGGCTCGTCGCCAAATACTGGTTCGAGAAATATGCCCGCGTCTCCGTGGAGGTCGATATCGCCTCCGAGTTTCGCTATCGCGAGGCCGCGATGCCGGAGGGTGGTCTTGCCATCTTGATCTCTCAATCCGGAGAGACGGCGGATACGCTTGCCGCGCTTCACTATTGCCGTTCGCAGGGACAGGCGATCCTGTCGATCGTGAATGTGACCGAGTCATCCATTGCGCGGGCATCCGACGCCATCTTGCCGACCTTCGCCGGACCGGAGATCGGTGTCGCATCGACAAAGGCATTCACCTGCCAGCTCACGACACTCGCCGTCCTTGCCGTCCGGATGGGCCTCGCGCGCGGCGTCATCACCGCATCGGATGAGAAGCGCCTCGTGCGCACTCTGATGGAAGTCCCGCGGCACGTTGCCGAAGCGCTGACCCAGGACCACGCCATTCAGGCGTTGAGCGCGGAGATCGCCAAGGCGCGCGACGTGCTCTATCTCGGCCGCGGCCACAACTATCCGATCGCGCTCGAGGGCGCTCTAAAGCTCAAGGAAATTTCCTATATCCACGCCGAAGGCTACGCGGCAGGCGAGTTGAAACACGGCCCGATTGCGCTCATCGACGAGGAGGTTCCGGTGGTCGTGATCTCACCGGTCGACAATCTCTTCGAGAAGACCATTTCCAACATGCAGGAAGTGATCGCGCGCGGCGGGCATGTCGTGCTCATAGCGGACCGCGAGGGCATTGCACGCGCGGGTGCGGGGCTATGGGCTACAATTGAAGTACCTGCTGTCGATCCGCTCATCGCGCCAATCGTCAACGCCATTCCCGTGCAGCTTCTCGCCTATCACACGGCGGTTTCGAAGGGCACCGACGTCGACCAACCGCGGAATCTCGCCAAGTCGGTGACCGTCGAATAGTTGCGATTCGCGGCATTTCCTCCGCGGAGCGACGCGGACCTGATCCCCTAAGCTCATGAATTATCTATATAAATCCGCCTCCGGATATGGTCGTCCGGCGCGCGTGATAAAATCCATGAAGATTCACCGCTGTCGTCTTTCGAGGAGGGCCGGTCGATGCGGCAACTATCCGGACTACAGAGTTTTAGACGAGCCGGACGCTGGGGAGCTGTCTTCGGTGCGCTTTTGCTCGCGATCGTCGGCGGGTTGCCTGCATCGTCAACGGCCGTCCGAGCAGGCAGCAGCGCCGAGGCGGAGGCGGCCGCGCTCATGCAGGCCGGCACAGATGCCCTTGAGCGCGGCGTTTACAACCGGGCCGCGGCGGAGTTCTCGGACGCGCTCGATAGTGGTGGCCTGACGGCTGAGGGCAGGGCGCTTGCCTATCACCACCGCGCCGTTGCGGTGCAGAAGACCGGCCAGCAGGATGCCACCATAGCCGACTACACGAAGGCCATCGGGAGTGCCGCGCTGCCGGACAAGGTTCTGCCCAAGGCCTACTACAATCGAGGCATTGCTCTTGCCGATGTCGGACAGGAAGCCGCGGCCGAGAAGGACTACCTCGAAGCGGTCAGGCTCGCGCCGGAATACGCCGCCGCCTATCACAACCTCGCCAATCTCGAGCGTAGGCGCGGTGACTACGTCTCCGCTATCGGGCACTACACTGCCGCCATCGACAACATGAAAGGCCGGGACCGGAAACTGCCGCTTTTCGGGCGTGCATTGTCCTTCGAACAGAGCGGCCAGCTGGCGCTGGCGGCAAATGATCTTCAGCAGGCGCTCGATATCGATCCAGAGTTCGAGCTCGCGGCGGCAAAGCTCAACGCGATTTCGCCCATGCTCGCGGCTAGCGATGACGGATCAACAGAGACCGCCCCCAATCCGCAGGTCGTTCCCGCTGCGCTTACTCCGTTCCAGACGGCGGCATCCGGACATGAGCGCGGGCAGATCATCCGCGTGGCGAGTATCGGCGGCTGGCGGACGACGGCGACCCGGTTCCCGCCACCGAAAGAGACATCTGCTGCAGTGGCTGAGGTCTTGCCGCCGGCCGGCGAACTGACCACGGGATCGCTTCGGGAGAGCGAACCGGCAGCGGGGCGGAAACCAATCCAGCTTGCGGCAGTCTCACCGGCGGCGGCAGGGCTGCCCGAGGCACGCTACCGTGTTCAACTTGGCGCTTTCCGCGAGGCCGCCCTTGCGAGCCGGGCCTGGGAAGAGATGGCGGGCGATGCCGCACCGGTCATTGGCGGCTCGTCTCATGCCATTCAGAAAGCAGATCTTGGTGAGCGGGGGATTTTCTACAGGCTCAGGGCTGGCGGATTTGAGCGAGTGGACGATGCCAAATCGGCATGCCGCGCGCTTGAAGCGCGCAAGATCGCCTGCTTTGTCGTCGAGAACGACGTCTAACCCACAGCGATCTTGTTTTCGGCCTCACGGCCCGTGCAGGCGCTCTCGTGCCGGGGGAGTATGACTTCCACCACGGTGCCCAGTCCCACTTTGCTTGCGATACGCAGTCTTCCGCCATGCGCTTCGACCAAGCGCTTCACGATTGCAAGACCAAGCCCCGTTCCCGAGTTTTCCGAGGAGTAAGGATTGAAACGGGTCTGATAGGTTCCGGCCTGACGGAATGGCTCCGTCACACTGACCAACTCGTTCTTTGGAATACCGCAACCTTTGTCGATCACTCGAAGAGAAATTTCTCCTTGTTTAAGCGGAGATATCTTGATGCGAATGCTCCCGCCTTCCGGTGAGCTTTTCATCGCATTGTTGATCAAGTTGGTGAGGATCTGGGTTAGGCGCACCTCGTCGCCCAGCACGACGCTGGGGCCGCATCTATCTATGACATCGACCGATATCCGTTGGCGGACGGCCTGGGGGGTCATCAACGTCAAAGACTTGTCGGCGAGGTTTGCCAAATCGATGGGGCGGAGGTCGAGCGTCAGCGTTCCAGCATTGGCGCGCGTGATGTCCAGAATATCGGAAATAAGCGAGAGCAAATGCTGGCCGCTAGTGAAAATGTCATTTCCATATTCGGCGTATTTTCTATGTCCGACCGGACCGAAAGCCTGGTTCCGGATCATATCCGAAAAACCGATTACCGCGTTGAGTGGTGTCCGCAGCTCATGGCTCATGACCGCCAGGAAATCTGCCTTGGCCTTATTGGCTTCAACCGCGATTTCCAGTGCCTTCACCAGATTGTCCTGGCTGTGTTCCAGGTCTCTCGACCGCTGGAGGAGTTCGTCGTTCAGGCGCTCCACCACGGCGGCCTGAGCGTAGGCCCGCTTCAGGGCCATGACGATAAGGTCGGCGAGGACCAGAAAGATGGCGGCCATCCACGGTG
Organism: Parvibaculum sp.; assembly: GCA_014359855.1. Taxonomy (GTDB): domain Bacteria; phylum Pseudomonadota; class Alphaproteobacteria; order Parvibaculales; family Parvibaculaceae; genus Parvibaculum. The sequence goes on along the minus strand of JACIYQ010000250.1, from coordinate 2,682 downwards.
CGGTCTGTTTCAGGAAGATATGTCCGGGGAGCGGCATTCGCCATGCGAGGTGGACAACGGCTTGGCCCCTGTCGTCGAGCAGCGGCAGCGAGTCGTATCCGTCACCCGCTTTGCCGGTCTGGAGCCGCAAGTCAGGGAGCAGATAGGAAGCGCCCATGTCCGCAACGCTCTCTTCGTCAAGCGCGCGAAGAAAGATCAATACGCAGCGTGTGACAGATCCGACGATCTGCGGCTTAGGCTTCTCCGGTGTGATGACCGAGGCTGACGCAATGAATGTTTCACCGTCGATGGACACGAAAGACGACGCTGCCTGCGGATCGTCCCATGACGATGCTCGTGCAAGGGCAGCAAGTCGGAGAAGGGCGGGCGGCGCCGAGAAAAAGGAAGGGTCCGACGAGACGGTCCCGTCCTTCATCGCATAAACCGTGTCGTTGGCGGGTCCAAGCACAAGCGTCCGGGACATACTTAGCGCGTCAGAAGCGTATTCGCCGACGTTGTCGTTTGCCCAATCGGCGTCGAAGCTTTCGGTGAGATTGGCTACCGCGGCATCCCAGAATCCATAGTCACGGGTGATGAACGCGACATCCGCAACCGCCTTGGAGATGGCCGTTTCCGCAAGGCTGCGTGCCTGATCGCGGGCGAAACGGTCCAGCTCGAGTGATCCTGCAAAAAGAAGACTGAGCATTGCCAGGCAGAAGATCGCGAGAACAGCGACAAGGGGCCAGATCGACTTTTGTCTCGTTTTCCCGCCCGAAGCTTCGTCCCGGCTCGGCAAGGCCTCCGTGGCCGGGGCGGCAACGGTCTTCAGAGACGCTGGTGTGACGTTGGTCGGCAGCCGCATAGCCTTTACCCGATGCAGTACCCAAGAAGCTAAGCCTGAGAGCGGCTATCAATTTGTTAAGACCGTCCCTGCCGTGTGTTCATGCTTCAAACATCTATACGCCGCGCCCTCGAGCCATGGGCGTTGACGCAGCGTAGAACTGGTAGAAATCCGCCGAAAAATCCGGTTGTTGTGGCCAGCCCCTCAAGGTCGGTAAACTCAACCAAAATAACAACCGGACGGATGGAAGGGGAGACGTATGGCCCAACAGATGGTGGGACTGACCGGCTTTGGCGGATACATCCCGCGCCTCAGGCTGCAGCGTAAATCGATCGTTCAGGCAAACGCCTGGGTAGCGCCTAACTTCCTTGGCAAAGGGAAGGGCGAGCGCTCCATGGCGAACTGGGACGAGGACTCGGTGACGATGGCTGTCGAAGCCGCCCGCGACCTGCTCGGCCCTGATGACGACCGGAGCCATGTGGATGCGCTCTATTTCGGCTCCACGACGATGCCTTTCAAAGATCGCTTGAACAGCGGCATCATTTCGGCGGCACTTACCCTCGATGAACGTGTCCGTGCCGTCGATGTCGCCTCAACGCAGCGCGCCGGCACGTCGGCCCTGATGCAGGCAATTTCTGCGGTCAAAGGCGGGGAAGTGAAGAACGCTCTGGTCCTCGCCTCCGACCACCGCAAGACGAAAGCGGTGACGGCGCAGGAGCTTGATTTCGGCGACGGTGCCGCGGCTCTTTCGGTCGGTACCGAGAACGTCATCGCTGCCTATCTGGGTGGCGCCAGCCTCACGCTCGACTTTGTCGATCATTTCCGGGGCGATACGGAAGAGTTCGACTACAACTGGGAAGAACGCTGGATTCGGGACGAGGGCTTCGCGAAGATCGTTCCCCGGACAGTGAAGGTAGCGCTTGAGAACTCTGGTGTAAGTGACCAGGATATCAAGCACTTTGTTCTTCCATGTGCGTTCGGCGACAAGTTCGTGCAGCAACTCGCCAAGCGGTCGGGGATCGCCCCGGAAACCGCCCGCGACACGCTGGCCGCGAATTGCGGCGAGACTGGCGTTGCGCACTCTCTCGTCATGCTCATCCATACGCTGCAGACGGAAGCCAAGCCGGGCGACAAGGTGCTCTTGCTTCACTTCGGTGGTGGCTGCGATGCGCTCGTTTTCGAAGTAACGGACAAGCTCTCCAGCCAGGCAAGCAAGCGGGGCATTACCGGCTCGCTACGGAACCGGGTGGAGGAGACGAACTACATGAAGTTCCTCACCTTCAATGGCCTGATCGAGTGGGAAAGGGGCATGCGCGCCGAGCAGGACAAGAAGACCGCGCTCACCACGCTCTACCGGAACGAGGACATGCTCATGGGTCTCGTTGGTGGTCGCTGCACCGAGACCGGGGTCATCCAGTTCCCGCGGTCACGCATCTCGGTCAATCCGAACAAGCACACTGTCGACACGCAAGAGCCGTACAAGTTCGCCGAGAAGAAGGCGAAGATCCTGTCATGGTCGGCGGACTTCCTCTCCTTCAGCATGAATCCGCCGAACCATTACGGCATGGTTGTCTTTGACGAAGGTGGCCGGATCATGATGGATTTTACCGATGTCGAGGTCGGTACCGTCGATTCCGGCATGGAAGTGAAGCTCGTTTTCCGGATCAAGGAAATCGACGAGAAGCGCGGATTCCGCCGCTATTTCTGGAAAGCGGTGCCGGTAGCTGCGAGCGAAACAAAATCACAAACGGGCCAGGCGGCCGAATAGGGAGAACGAACATGGCGGCAGGTATCAAGGACAAGGTCGCGATCCTCGGTATGGGTTGCTCCAAGTTCGGCGAGCGTTGGGACGCGGGCCCCGA
>JACIYQ010000025.1 GCA_014359855.1 Parvibaculum sp. | reverse complement strand
TCCGCCGCCTTCGCTCCGGCCTCATGTTCCCGCAGAACACCAATGATCTGCTCTTCCGTAAACCTCGATCGCTTCATCGTCCGTCTCCCTTCAATAGGGCCGGACTCTAAGTCCATCTGGAGGAAAATCTCAGTGGCAGGTCAATGGACCTGAATTCGTTTATTGAAAAGGTGGCCGGAACGATTTTGGTGACTGACGAATCAATTCCTGAAAATACAGTTTCCGGAGACCGAGAGAACAGTTCCTCCCCCAACAATCCTGTGCAGGAATAGTCGAGGATAGATGCACGGGTGTAGACTCTCTCACTCTCACCCCTCCAGCTCCTCCACCAGTTCCCTCATATCCTCCGGCAACGGAGCATTGAAGTCCAGCCGCTCTCCCGTCACCGGGTGCTCGAAGCCCAGATGCCAGGCATGCAGCGCCTGCCGGTCGAGCCTTGCGAGCGCCGCGCGCGCGCCGTCCGATAGTTTCGCGGCGCGGCTTTTCATTCCCGTGCCATAGGTCGGGTCGCCGAGCAGCGGGTGGCCGATGGCCATCATGTGCACGCGGATCTGGTGCGTGCGGCCGGTTTCCAGCCGGCATTCCACGAGGCTGACGAGCCCGTCCGCGAATTCCCGCTCCACCGTGTAATGCGTGATCGCGATGCGCCCCGCCGTCACGTCGTCTCCGTCCGCGTCGAGCCGCGTTTTCAGCGCCGCCATCTTCGAGCGGTTGTGGCTTGAGCGCGCGATATTCGCGTCGATGGTTCCCTTCTTCGGCGAGGGTACGCCCCAGGTGAGCGCCTTGTAGGCGCGGGTCAGCTTTCCGTCCCGTCCATGCGCGGCGAATTGCGCCGCGAGGCCCTTATGCGCGCGGTCGGTCTTGGCGACGACCATCAGTCCGCTCGTCTCCTTGTCCAGCCGGTGGACGATGCCCGGCCGCTTCTCGCCGCCGATGCCCGACAGCGTGTCCCCGCAATGGGCGATCAGCGCGTTGACGAGCGTCATGTCCGGGTTGCCGGGCGCCGGGTGGACGACGAGGCCCGCCGGCTTCATCACCACGATCAGCTCCGCATCCTCGTAAACCACATCGAGCGGGATCGCCTGTCCCTGCGGCCGCGCGGGGAGGGGCGGCGGCAGCGTCACCTCGAATTGCTCGCCGCGCTTCACCCGGTAGGAGGCTTCGGTGACGGCGCGGGGCCTTGTCCCCCCGATCCTCACGCGGCCTTCCTCCACAAGCTGTTTCACACGCGCGCGCGAGGGCGCCGCCTGCGCGTCCGCGCCTTCGGCCTCGCCAAGCTTGCGGGCAAGGGCATCCGTGAGATACTTGTCGAGCCTCGCGCCGCCTTCCGTCTCGCCGACGGTGAGCGCGTATCTCTTTTCTTCGTCATCATGGGGAGCAGCCGGCATCATGAGCGGGACTATATCACCGGAAGAGGAGGCGCGGGACGAGGCGCCGCAAAAAGGCGAGCCGCTCTCGGAGGAGAAGCTCCGCCGTCTGAAATTCTTGGTGGCCGGCATGTCGGGCTTCCTCGTCCTCACCTTCATGCTGGTGGTCGCGGCCTTCGTCTGGCGGCTCTCCGGCGCGGAGGAGAAGGGCCCCGCCCGCGCGGCGCTCCCCGCCGGCTATTTCGGCGCCTCGCGCATCGCCATCGCGCCGGGCGAGAAGCTCCGCTCCGTCACCATGGAAAGCGGCCGCATCGCCATCGCCGTCGGCAGTGACCGTGCGGAAGCCGTCATCATCGTGGATGCGAAAACAGGCGAGGAGCTCGGCCGCATCCTGCTCACGCCGCTGTCGGGGTTTGCGGCAGCGGAATAACAAAACCTCCCCGTGCGGCGGCCTCTCTTCCCACCCGCCCCTGGGGGCGGGGGGCGTCATCCGCTGGAGCCCCCGCCCCGAAATTTGATGCGCTGTGCTTTCAAATTTCGACCCTCCCCGAGGGGAGGGTGGGGAGAGCCCCCCCACACCGGCGTATAGACCACGAGTTTCAGCCCCGGCTCGTCATTCGCCTGGAAGCTCGCATGGTCGAAGCGGAGGGTGCCGAGTTTCGGGTGGCTCAGTTCCTTGCGCCCCGCCGCCACATTGCGGATGTCATGCGCCTTCCACCAGGTGTCGAACTCCGCGCATCCCGCCGCGAGCCGCGCCAGCAGCGCCGCGAAGGCCGGGTCGCCCGCCCGGAGGTCGTGCCGATCGTCGAGACCACCTTCGAGAACTGGTGGGCGCATGGCCGCGCGGCCGATCCGAAGACCGGCACCGAACCCCGCATGTCGGCCTGACGGCGGCCCGTCGCGGCTTATCCCCTCTTCCTTCGGGAGGAGGGGATTTCGGCGTTTTCTCGTGACAGTTCGGTGACATTTTGATGACATCCGCCCCGGGCTTGTCCCCGGGTCGGGTCATTTCCCTTGCAAAATCAAGTGGTTGATGCCTTCGGGCGCGCGGAGGCGGGCAGCGTCACGCTGCTCGCGTGCAGCCGCGGCTCAAGACGCAAAAATGTCACCCGGCGAATTCACCAGCGATTTCAATGATTTGGGGGGGAGGGAGGGTGCCGCCGGCGCCGGGGGAGGAGGGAGGATGGCGCCGGCGGCATTCTGAAATCTATCGGCCAGGGAGGAGGTCGACCGACGTTTCGTGGGATGAATATCGCCCGGAGCTGACAAGTTGTCAATCCGCTTTTTGTTGCGTTGCAAAAACTTAATATTTATTGGGATGCGACCAGATTGCACCATAAGTGTTTGATATATATTATATAAACTTGAGTAATGCGGAGTTTGGACCGTAAAAAGGCGCCGGGTGCGGTCGAATGACGCAGTGCGGGGCGCATGTTTTAGGGGACAACCCCTAGGTTTCGGGCGGTGTTTCAGATTGCTCTTGCACGACCCCCAAAGGCGTCCTAGAAGGAGCGCCCGAACTGGTCCGTCCCCTTCGTCTAGCGGTCCAGGACGTCGCCCTCTCACGGCGAAAACAGGGGTTCGATTCCCCTAGGGGACGCCAATTCTTCCAATAAAATCAAATGCTTGATGTCAGATGTAGGCGGCGGCCGCCTGCATCGCAAGGCCGATTGCCGCGCCCAGCCAGAGCACCACGATCGACAACAGGCCGATGGTGAAGCCGGTCGAGCGCTTCAGCGCCTCCGCATAGTAGCCGCGGGCGTAAACCACTCTGCCGATTGGGAAAATCACGCCCACAAGCGCGGCCCACATGTCGCCGATGGTGAGCGCGAAGAGCCAGAGCGCCGGCAGGAAGAGGATCAGCACCTCGGTCGTGTTGCCCTGGACGCGCAGTACACGGAGGAAGTCGTCCGGCCCGTCCATGCGCGGCGCCGGAATCCCGAATGTTCCCCGTGCCTTACCGACCTTGAAGGCCATCCAGAAATAGACCGCAAGCGTGACCAGCGTGACGAGCCCCGTCAGCGGATAGGCGAAAGGCGTCATGGCGAATCTCCCTTATGCGTTGCCCGTGTAAAGGAGAGCAGCTTGCGGTGATTCCGGCAAATAAAAGAAGAGGTTGCGAGGCGCGTCCGTCAGTGCGCGACGCCCGCCTCGAGCGCGCGAATGCGTTCGGCGAGGCTTGGGCCGTTGGCGGGCGCTTCGTCTTCATCATCCTTGTCGCGCTGTGCTGTGCTTTCAGGCGTTCCGTCGATCTCGGCAAGAAGGGAGGCCTTCACCTCCGCGAGGGTGCGCGCGTCCTCGTCTTGCTCCTCGGGGCTGTAGGGCTCAAGTGCCTGTGGCACATGGCTTTCTTCCGCCGGCGCGGGTGGCGCTTCGAGCGCGGCGAGTTCTTCGCGCGCCGCTTCATAGTGCCGGGCCTCGGCGGCGAGCGCCTGTTCGAGGCCGCTCAGTTCGCGGCTCGCCGCCGCCACGTCTGCGGCGCGTTTCGCGGTTTCGGCCGCGGCCCTGTCGATCCTTTCGCGCAAGGCGGCGAGGGCGGAGCGGAGCCTTTCTCCCTCGGTACGCAGCTCATCCGCATCGGCCGAAAGCTGCGCCTTTTCCATCTCGAGTGCTTCATTCGCGGCTGTGAGCCTCGCGCTCTCGGCGCGCAGGTTGCGGATCTCCGCCTGCATCGGCGCAAGCTCGCGTTCATGGCGCTGGAGCAGCCTGTCGAGTTCGGCCTGGCGGTCCTCGGCCGCATCCACCCCGCCGTCCGCATCCATCTTGCGAAGCGTCACGGTGACGGCGCGGCGCCAGACAAACTGCGCGCCGATCAGCGCGAAAAGCGTCGCGATGAGGAATCCAAGGGCAATCAGCATCAGGCTTTCGATCATGGATCCTCGCTTCGCCCGTCCCTCGCATCAGCTGCGTCCGCAGCCCCGGAAAACCGGCAGAGACTGCCAGAAAAGCATCGGGCCTTCTAGCATTCGGCCAGGCGGACGGAGATTTTGCGTGGACCCTGTGTCAGAAAGGCAGCCACTCGCGCGACTTCGTATATTTCAGATAACCGACCGACGCGCCGAGTCTCAAGCCTACACCGGCGCGCATGGGGGCGAGGACAATGTCGTCGCGCTGCTGATAGTTGACCCCGATGCCGCCGATCAAATAGGCGCTGCCTTCGACGCCCGGAAAGCGCTGGTAGATCTTCTCGCCATTGGGAAGGTTGTAGACGAGGGTGAAGACTTTCACGGCATCGCCGCCAAAATCCCATCCGGCACTCGGGCCCTGCCAGTAAACCTTCTGGCTGCCGCCATTTTTCATGACGAGATTGCCCTGGCCGTAGCGCAGGCCGATGACGAAAGCGCCGCTCGCTTCCTCGCCCTTGATATAGGCGTTCGGCTCGCCGTACTTCTCGAAGACGCTATGCACTGCATCGGCCAGCCCTTTCGACACGGCACCGAAGAAATCGCCTGCTTCCTTGACGATCTCGTCTTCCTGATAGGTGTCGGAAGACTGGTTCTGTGTCTGGGCGAAGGCGGGCGCGGGCGCCAGAATGGCGAACGATCCGGCGAGCAGTCCCAGCGAAAGGACGACCGCTGAAAGGCTGCTCAATGTCCCAGCTTTCACGGTGGGTCTCGGTTCCGCCCGGTGGACTTTGTCGCGCATGTGCCGTTCCTCTTTCATGTCGTGTCAAACCGCCATCGAATCGCCGTCAATTGATGCAAACTCTAACGCAGAATCTCTGGGATCGCGGTCTCGGGATAGTGTCCGCGCAGGATGGCGAAACGGTGACCGGAAAAGGGCATAGCGAGTCGGGCAAGGCTGCGGACGGTGCCGGATGCTGAAATCGTGGAAGGCGCGTCTCGCCGCGATGTCAACCGTTCTCCTTGTCGTGCTTGCCACGAGTCTCGTCTGGCTCTGGGCCGAGCGGGCGGCGCTGGCGGAACGGGTTATCGGCCGGGCGCTCGCGGACCGTGGTATCTCGCCTATCTCCTTCAATGTCGGCTTTATCGGTCTCCGGAGCATCTCGCTTTCCGGCATCGTCATCGGCGATCCCGCCTCGCCCGATGCCGCCGCAAGCAGCGTCACGGTGACCTACTCCCTCGGCGAGCTTCTCTCGGGGGAAGTCCGTTCGGTCGAGGTAGAGGAAGCAAAACTTCATGTGACGCTCACACGTGAGGGCCTGTCGCTCGGTTCGCTCGACCCTCTGCTCCAGGGCGGGGGCGGAGGGAGGCTCGTCCTGCCGCCGATTTCGGTGCAGGCGGCAGCGCTGACGGTGACCACTCCCTATGGCGAGTTCGCCTTCGCCGGCCCGGCTTCCGTTCGGCCGGAAGGCGAAGCCATCCTCCTGTCGTCCGCCGCGCTTCGGATCGTCGAGGTTGCGGACGAGCCGCGTTTCGCACCGCTCTTCGCAGAGGGGCATCTGCGTCTCGAAGGCAAAAGGCTCGGCTTTACCGCTTCCGTCGCCAGTGCCGTCGATGAGGAAGCCCGTATTCCGCTTGTCAAAGCGGAAGGAACCTATGACGGCGAAACGCATGTGGGGCGGGTGACGGCGGAAGGTGCGCTGACTTTCGCCCGCGAAGCGCTTACGCCCGCAATGATCGCTCCGGCGCTTCGGCCTCTCTACCTCGATATTGGCGGTAACATAGCCTATCGGGCCGATGTAAATGTGAGCGGCGGGGATATCTCCATTGCAGCCGCCGCCGACCTCGCCGATTTCTCGCTTAACCAGACAGCGGGTGGCTCCTTCGCCGCCACCGGAAAAGTCGAAGCGACAGGTGGTCTCGCTGGGGGGGTACTCAAACCCGTCCGTATGGACCTGCAGGGCGTGAAGATCCGTGATCTTGCGCCGTCGGAGCGTTTCGCGCCGCTGCGCGTCGAGGGTCCAGTCGAATATGTACAGGGCTCTCTCTCCGCATATCTCGTTTTGCGCAGCGCCTTGCCGTCGATTGCGGGCGCGCGTCTTGCCAATGTAAAGGCAAGCTACGACATCGCCGCGGGGCGGGGACAAGTTCGCGCAAGTGGCGATCTCGCCTTCGCGCCGGGCAAGCTTGAGCTTCAGACCTTGTTACCCTCGTTCAAGGGCATGATCGCGCGGATGAGCGGTAGCCTCTCCTACAGCGCCAATGCGAATTTGAAAGACGGGAGCTTTGCGAGTTCGGGTTCGGCGAAGCTAAACAACGTCGGCTTCACCGTCTCCGCCGCCACGGTTGAAGGCGTGAACGGAACGGTATCGCTTTCGAGTTTACTTCCGTTACGGACGAAAGGCGTGCAGACGCTGAAAGTCGGCATGTTGCAGGCAGGCGTGCCGCTCGAGAACGGAACGGTGGCCTTCGAGCTGGGCAGGGCCGGGCTTCGCATCGTCGATGCGAATTGGCCATTTGCGAAGGGAAAACTTGTCCTCGTTTCTTCGAGCGCATCGGTTACCGCGGGGAATGCGGAGTTCCTTCTGTCCGTGACGGATATCGATCTTTCGGCGCTGATCGATATGGTCGAGGTGCCGGGGCTCAAGGCGACCGGCCGTATCAGCGGGCAGGTTCCGATCGCGATCAGAAATGGCGACCCGATCCTGCTCGACGGCAATATTTCGGCGAAGGACAATGGCGTTATCGTCTATCGCGGCGATGCGACGGAGGCGTTTGCGAGCGAACAGACGAAGCTGCTCACCGATGCGCTGCGGAACTTTCACTACACGGAACTCGCAGGAGGGCTTTCGGGAAATGCGAATGGCGAGATGGTGCTTCGTCTCTCGCTAAAAGGGGCCAATCCGGATCTCTACGATGGATATCCCTTCGCCATCAATGTGAAGCTCGAGGGATCGCTTGCGGACCTCCTTCGGCGTGGTACCGTCGGGTTCCGGCCGCTCGAGTTGATCAAAGAGCAGTCGAAAGGGGCGGTCCAGCCGCCCGCAAACAAGACGGAGCCGTGAGCTTGCAGCACAGGAAGCTTTCAATGCAGCCCATTTTCTTCAGGTTTGCGCTCTTCACTGCGCTGGGGATCTCGTTCCTGTTGCCGGGCTGCAACCCCACGGTGAAAATCGAGGCGCCGGACAAGCCCATTGAAATCAATCTCAACGTCAAGATCGAGCAGGAGGTCCGGGTGCGGGTCGAACGCGATCTCGACGAGTTGCTCGCCGAAAATCCGGATCTGTTCTGAGGAAGACACGAGACATGCGCTCATTCATGAAATCCGTTCTGCCGCTTTTCGCGCTTCTGTTTTCCCTCGTTGTCGCGGGATCCGCCCTCGCCATCGATCTCGATTCCGCGAAGGCCCAGGGATTGGTCGGCGAAAAGCTGAACGGCTATGTCGGCATTGTGACGGCGGCACCAGATCCAGATATCAAGGCAATGGTGAACGACATCAATCTCCGCCGCCGCGCTTCCTATCAGGCGATCGCAGCCAAGACACCGGGCGCGACGCTCAATGCCGTAGAGAAGCTCGCCGCGGAGAAGCTCATCGCCAAGACGAAATCCGGGCAGTATGTCGAGACGGCGCCTGGCACGTGGACGAAGAAGCCCTGAGCCTGTCCCGTTCCGGTACGAGCGGCTTCTCCGCCTCCGGCTGGCACATGAAAATCCCCGAATGATGCGTAGCGGCGGCTGGACCGCTCGTCTCGCAGCGGCATGCGCCTTGCACTTTCAAAAGCGCAAGCATTTCCGCCAGCATCGAGTATTGCATGGCGGGGCCGGCGCGAACCCTCGACGGCCGGGGGGCCAGTTCGTGGTTTGCGCCGGCCAGCTTGCCATTCTCCGACGGCCTCGACAGCACCAGGCCCCGGACCGGATTTCGATCCGGTCCGGGGACCAGGAGAACCTTTTTCACATTTTCAGGCGGTGGCGCCGCGCGCCACGAAGAAGGGGTTGTCGAGCCCGCGCTCGGTCTTGCCATAGAGAAGCGGTGCGCCGTCGAGCTGGGTGACGTTGCCACCCGCTGCGAGGAGGACGGCATGTCCCGCAGCCGTGTCCCATTCCATGGTGCGACCGTGGCGGGGATAAAGATCTGCTTCTCCGGCCGCGACAAGGCAGAACTTGAGCGACGATCCCGCCGCCAGAAATTCCTTCACCTTGTAGAGGCTGAGATACTCGTCGGTTTTGGTGTCGCGATGTGTGCGGCTTGCAATGACGACGAGGCCATCTTCGGCGGGCTTGCGCGCGGCAATGGGTTTGGGCGCGCTCTGTCCCGCCTTGCCGTCTGCGCTTGGTGCTATTGCCTGCTCGAAAGCGTGTCCCGCGCCATAGCCGAAAAACATCCGATCCTTTGCAGGGGCGTAGACGACGCCCGCAACCGGCACGCGCTCCTCGATAAGCGCTATGTTGACCGTGAATTCGCCATTCTTGTTGATGAATTCCTTGGTGCCGTCCAGGGGGTCGACGAGGAAAAAGCGGTGACCGATTTCGGGGATATGCCCGCCGGCCGCAGCCTCTTCGGAGACGACCGGTACATCGGGAATGACCTTCCTCAGGCCCTCGAGGATGATCGCTTCGGCATCCCGGTCCGCGGCCGTTACCGGGCTCTTGTCTTCCTTGTGGATGACCTCGAATTCCGAGTGATAGTGGTCCATGATGGCTGCGCCCGCCACTAGGGCGATCCGCCGCAGTTCCTCAGTGAGCGCGGCTCGGTCGGAAATCAGGCTCGTCAAGTCGTCATCCTCTGGAATGTTCGGACCGGATCGGGCAGGGGTGTGCACAGACCGGCGAAGGCTGGTTTGGCCGCCGGGGCTGGCATTGACGGCGGCGCGATGCTATCAGGCTTTCTAGGCTTTTAGGGGTTCTGGGGCAAATCGATATGACGGAAACGACAGATGTCTCCGCGTTGGAGCTTGCTGCCTTGATGTGCAGTCGCGTCTGC
>JACIYQ010000249.1 GCA_014359855.1 Parvibaculum sp. | reverse complement strand
CACGCCTGCCCCGGCGAAAGCCGGGGTCTTTCTTTCCTGCCTTCCGTGCCACAAAGACGTGGATGGCCCGCATAAAGCGGGCCATGACGGCTTTGGGTTTTGAAAACGGCTCGGCTTTCTGAATTCGGAGCCGATCAGGACATTCGGGTGATCCAGTAAACCCGATTTCGCGGTTCCGAGTCTCGAGTGCTGGCGAACAGGCGTTTCGCTCGCAAAGTCAAAGTCTTGGACCGCCCCGGAGAAATTTAAACCGGACAGCAGTGGGCTTGACCCAACAATCCAGAAGCCGCGAAGCGGCGTCATTCTTCGTAAGATTTCTTTCCGTGCTCTCTTGATCCAGAAGCGTTTTTTGAAGCGAGACGCCGCCTTTGGCGGCTACTGGACCCCCGGCCTCCTTGATTTTCAAAGAAGGGCCCGGGGGTGACATTTAAATTAGAAAAATCCTACATCCCCAGCCTCGGCATTTCGATTTTCGGGCAGCGGTTCATGACGACGCGGAGGCCGGCGGCGCGGGCGCGGGCGGCGGCTTCCGCGTTCACGACGCCCAATTGCATCCAGACATATTTCGCGCCGATTTCGACGGCTTCATCGGCGACGGGGCCCGCCGCTTCGGAATTGCGGAAGACGTCCACCATATCGATCTTCTCGGGAATGTCGCGGAGCGAGGCATAGACTTTTTCGCCGTTCAGCTCCTTGCCCGCGAGGCCGGGATTGACGGGGATGACGCGGTAGCCCTTCGCTTGCAGGAAGCGCATGACCTCGTGGCTGTCGCGCGCGGGGTTCGCGCTCGCGCCGACAATGGCGATGAGTTTCGTATCGCGCAAGATATGCTCGATGTCGCCGGGCTCGACTTCATTTACGTTTGAAGGGGGTGTCATCGGTCTTCCCATTTCGGATCGCGCTTTTCGATGAAGGCGCCGATGCCTTCCTCCGCGTCGCGGGCGAGCATGTTTCGCACCATCACTTCGCTCGCATAATCGTAGGCCTCGGCGAGCGGCTTTTCGAGCTGCTCGTAGAAGGCCTTCTTGCCGATGGAAACGGTGAGCGCGGATTTCGAGGCGATCACATCGGCTAAATGCGCGACGGCGGCATCGAGTTCCGCATGCGGCACGACGCGGTTCACGAGGCCGAATTCGGCGGCGCGGGCGGCGGAGATCATTTCGCCCGTCAGCAGCATTTCCATCGCGTGCTTGCGCGTGACGTTGCGCGAGAGGGCGACCATGGGCGTCGAGCAGAAGAGGCCGATATTGACGCCGGGCGTCGCGAATTTCGCGTCCCCGGCGGCGACGGCGAGATCGCAGCTCGCGACGAGCTGGCAGCCCGCCGCCGTCGCGATGCCATGTACGCGGGCGATGACGGGCCTGGGGCAATTGACGATCGCCTGCATGAGCGTGCTGCAGAGCTGCATGGTCTTCTGGAAGAAGGCGCGGCCGCGATCCTCGCTCGCTCGCGCGGCGGTGAGTTCCTTCAGGTCGTGGCCGGCGCAGAAAGCGGGCCCGGCGCCCGCGAGCACGACGGCGCGGACGGATCCGTCGTTCGCGATGCGAGCGAATTCGGCGGCGAGGTCTTCCATGAGGCTCATGGAGAGCGAGTTGCGCTGTTGCGGCCGGTTGAGCGTGAGGCGGGCGATGCCGTTCGCGTCCTCGCGGAGGAGGAGGGTGGCGGGTTTTTCGGCGGGCTGGCTCATGGGGGCGTCTCCCGGTTCTGGTTTGTGAGGGAGCATAGCGGGGCGGGGCGGGAGAGTCAGGTGTTGGGGGAGGGGAGCGGCATGGGGTAAAAGCGGCGCAAGGATCATGGATGGAAGCGAGGGGCGGGTATGGCCGATCTGGTGCCGGTGATGAGCGTGGGTGAGCTTGAGGCGTTCATGGAGCGCGAGTTTCCGCAGATGCGGATGGGGGCGGATACGACCACGATCGAGGCGGTGGGGCCCGGTTTCGCGCGGCTCAGGCTCGGCTTTTCGGAACGGAACCTGCGGCCCGGCGGCACGATTTCGGGGCCGGCGATGATGGCGCTCGCCGATTACGCCATGTATGCGGCGGTGCTGGCGCATATCGGGCCTGTGGGGCTTGCCGTGACCACGAGCCTTCATATCGACTTCATGCGGCGGCCGGCGCAGGCGGATATCCTGGCGGAAGCGCGGCTTCTGAAGCTTGGACGGGCGCTGGCGGTCGGCGCGATCGAGATGTGGCAGGAGGGCGGGGAGGGGCCTGTCGCCCATGCGAGCTGCACCTATTCGATCCCGCCGCGGTGAAAATGGGGTATCCTGTTACCGCGAAGATAAAAGCCTGCGAATAAAGCGTTTTTCGGGCATGGTCCGGTTCAATGCTGTTGACAGGGCGCGCGCGACGCCCTAGAAGCAGCGCCGAACCGGGCCGCACAAAGCGGCCCTCTTTTGATTTGAAGATGCCCGGGATTTTCGCCATGAAGACCTATTCCGCGAAAGCCTCCGAAATCGAGAAGAAGTGGATCGTGATCGACGCCGAAGGCGTCGTGCTCGGCCGCCTTGCGTCGCATGTCGCCAATATTCTGCGCGGCAAGCACAAGGTGACCTACACGCCCCACATGGATTGCGGAGA
>JACIYQ010000248.1 GCA_014359855.1 Parvibaculum sp. | reverse complement strand
ATGAAAAAGAGCGATGTCCTGCTCGCGCCAAGCGTGACGGATTCGCGCGGGGATCAGGAGGGCATTCCGGTCACGTTGATGGAAGCCATGGCGAGCGGGGTGCCGGTGGTCTCAACCCGGCATAGCGGCATTCCCGAACTCGTGATCTCCGGGGAGACGGGCCTGCTTCTCGAGGAACGGGACGTTCTCGGTCTCCGCTCCGCGCTGGCGTTTATCTGGCAAAATCCGCGGCATGCGGAGGAACTCTCCGTGGCGGCGCGGGCGCGAGTTGCGCGCGAGTTCGACGTCCGCATACTCAATGCGCGGCTCGAAGCGCATTACAAGGGCCTTCTCGTCGCATCGGGAACGACGGAAGGCCAGCGTTCCTGAAGCTTTAGGCCTTCGCTCCTCTGTGCGGTTTCGTCCCCGACATCGGTGGGAGCGATCAGCTCCGCGACGTGGCGAGCTGCGTCGGCGGCGCTGCGGCGTTCCTTGTCCACGGCGTTCCAGACCGCCTCATGGCGCGCGCGCCAGACAGGCAATGCCGCCTCGAAAGCCTCGATGAGCCGTCCGGAGCTGATCGTCTCGATATCGAGCGCCAGGTCGCCCAGACCGAGACGCTCGAAGAGTTCGGTCGTCTTGAATTCATACGCGATCGGGAGAACAGGCGTGCCTGCGCAGAGCGATAGAATCGCGAAGTGAAGCCGCGTGGAGACGACGAAGTCCTGCTGCCGCAGATGATCGAGGAGCTGGGCCGTTCTGTGGAAGCCGCGATCGCAGACGACGTGTTCGGCGACGTGCTTCGGAAGACGGGCGGCGATGCCGGCAGCCACGAGGCCATCATCTGCCCAGTACTCCGGTGTTCCCTGGCAAGTCGATATGAAGGTGACCTTCGCGCCGTGGCGCAGGATGAGATGTTCGGTGAATTCTGCCATGGCCGAGAGATAGGCCTCCATTCCCTCCTGTGCCGGGCGCGAGTGGAAATGCGGCCAGTTCCGTACCGAGATCGCGACGCTTCGCGGGCTCTCCTCGAAGGTGGGAGCGGTTTTCGCGACGTCTTCGGGGGCGAGGAAGAAGGCAGCGTCGGCGCAAAGCCTTGTCCGGCTGTCGTCGATGCCGAGCCTCTCCAGCGCTTGCCGTGATCTTTCGTCGCGAACCAGAACAAGATCGGCCTTGTTCAGGACAAGGCGCATCAGCGACCGCCGCCTTCCGGCAGGGAAGGGGCCAAGGCTCTGGGTAAAGAGAACAAGGGGGCGCTTCATCGCCCGGGCAAGGAGAAGATTGAAGAGCTTCGAATAGACCTCGTAATGCGGGACGAGATAGGTGCCGCCCGACGAGACGACGAGATCGGCCGCCGCATAATCGTCGAGACCGCGCCTCATGCCGGCCGGCAGCCAGGAGGTCAGCCATCTTCCCGTCGCCGTGCGGCGTAGCGGCGCCAATGCCAGAAGACAAAAGCTGATCGCGATCTGCGCCTTCCGCCGTGCCGACAGGCGTTCCACATGCGCAAAGAGCTGAGGGCGAAACCGGACGCCGTCGTGATAGCGGGAAGCTGCATCCGCGTCGATGTCATGAACGACAAAGGAGGTGTCTTCGCCCAGCATGCGTTTCAGCATCGCCATGGTCGCCGTGAGGATCGCGGCATCGCCCCCGTTCAGCGCCGCGGCATTCAGGATGAGAACCGTGCGTGCCTTTCCTGGCTGCACGTTCGACCCTCTTTCGGCGTTGCTCATGCTTCGTTCTCCTAGGTTCCAACGAGTTTGCCGTCATCGTCTGCAACGGGCGCTCCCCGCTTCATGCGAAGATTGCCGCCCGCGTCGACCCAGAGGCGGTAATCGCCGAGGTGAACGAGATTCATGCCGTTCCAGTCGCTGCCGAAGACGGCCCCTGCCTGTTGTCCGATGCGTACGCTCCGAAAGGCGCCGGTATGATCGATTTCGCCGCGACACCCGATCACGGTCGCGCGGCCGGTGCCGCTGCTCTGCAGGGCGGCGAGCCTGGAGCCGGATGCACTGCAGCCGATCATGGTCACGTCGCCGACGATGTAACTGCGGACGAGATGGGTCTGGTAGTGAATCGAGTGCGAGGTGCAGCCGACAAGCGTGCCGAAGTTCGATATCCGCGCTCCCGCATCGCCAGTGGCCTTGCTGCCGGCCTTCATGTGGTTGTTCTCGAAGCCGCAATGCGAGAGAAGAGGGCAACCGTTTGCTGCGGAAAGGCCGAACAAACCGTTCTCGAGGAAGTAGCAGCCGTGGAAACTCGCATCGTTCGCGGGACTTGAAAGAACGGCGCCGTGGTTTGCATTGCCGCCGAAGACCGAACCGAAGACATGGATCGCCGAGAGCACGCCTCCCGCATCGCCGTGCTTCAAGACGGCTCCGGTGCCTCCGTTATCGCGAAAATAACAGTTGAAAATCTGACCCTCGAATATGTTGCCGATCATATTGAGGCCGTCGCTTCCGCAATTCTCGACAAAGATGTCGCGAAGGCAAAGGTTGTAGATGTAGGAGCCTTCCCGGTTGCAGTCGAAGACGAGCCCGCGCCCTTCGCTGCGATTGCCGCGTATGGCAAGCCCTTCCATCAACAGGAAACGTGTCGTGGCGTGGCTGGTGATGGTGAGGACGTCCGAGCCGTCGGTGATGCCGGAAAGGAGTGTCGCGCCATGCGCAAGAATGCCATGCGGCTGTGTGACGTTTCCCGTGGTCTCGCGCCGGTATTCGATCCGCAGCGGACGGCTCACCCTGTATCGGCCGGGCGGGATGACGAGAAAGGAGGGAGCGCTCGCATTCAGTACCGCGTCCATCGCGCCTTGCAGCGCATCCGTTTCATCCACAAGCCCGTCGCCCGTCACGCCGAATTCGAGGGCGGAGCGCAGGCCGACAAGCCCCGCGGCGGCGGGGGCCAACGGTGCGGCAAAGGCGCTCGGGCTAGTCAGCAGCAGAGCTGCGGCACCGCCATTCGCGAATAGATCCCTGCGATTCATCGCGGCCTTTCATGCATTCCCGGTAAAGGGAGGTATAGCGGTGGGCGACGGCGTGAATATCGAACTCTGCCTCGATTTTCGCGCGTGCGGCGCCGCCGAGGTTCCTGCCGCGCTCGATCTCGTCCATGCACCATGAAATTCCGGCGGCGAGATCTCTCGACCGAAAGGGCTCCGCCAGATACCCGTTGAGGCGATGGTCGACGATATCGAGAGGGCCGCCACTTCCGAACGCTACGACAGGCGTGCCGCAGGCCATGGCCTCGATCAGCGTCTTGCCGAAAGCTTCCTGCAAGGAAGGCATGACGGCGACATCGGCTGCCGCGTACAGGCTGGCGAGCTGGTCGTCCTGGCCGACATATCCGACAAGCTTCGTCTCGATGCCGGTATCCGGCAGCTCTTCGGGAGAAAGGTTCCCGAAGACGACGAGCAAGGTGTCGCTCGCCCGCGCTGTCTGACCGAGCTGGCTGAGGGCGAGGATGAGTTCGGGAAAACCCTTACGGCGATCTTTCGTGGCGTTGATGGCGCCATAGAGAAGAATGCGCTTGTTCGACGGCAGGTTCCACTCCCGGCGCGCCTCCTGCTTGTCGATAGGGCGGAAGTGCGTTGTGTCGAGTCCGTTCGGGATGACCGTCAGCGGGTAGTCGCGAAGCAGCGGGCTTGCGCGGGCGCAGTCGGCGAGCCAGCCGCTGATCGGCGCCAGATGGAGATCGAGGGAACCCCAGTTCTCCTCCTTGAGGCGCCAGGTTTGCCTGCTGAGATCGTCCTCGTCGAGCGACCGGAGCTGCGGGCAGCGTCCGCAGCCCACGCGGTAGCGTTCGCATCCCGCAGTGTAGTGGCATCCGCCGGTCAGGGGCCACATGTCGCGCAGCGTCCAGACGATGGGCCGGCCGATCTGGCGCAGGCCTTCGATCGGCAGGAAGCCCGCGCCCACCCAGTGGAGATGGACGACGTCCGGATCGATCTCGCGGATGATGTGATCGACGCGGGCGGGAATCCAGCCGAGAGACCAGAAAGATTCTTCCGTCTTGTCGTAGCGGTAGAGCGGGAGACCGTCGAGACGTCCGCGCAGGCGGGCAGCCAGGCGGTCGGTCCGGGTCGGCAGGGGCAGGATGGTGCCGTCCGCACTCGTCTTGCGCCCGACCATCATCACGGAGTCGGCGCCCTGCGCCCGAAGTGCCTGGTGCAGCCAAAGCGATCCGCGCGCGGCGCCGCCATCCGCGTCGAATGTGCTGAGGTGAAGAACGCGCATGGGCCTGGTCCTCATGTGGTGGCCTCGCGGGTGGTCCAGCCGGTTCCCCGGATATGTGGTGCGTCCGCTTCTTGATGTCGTCCAACGGGTTGCCGCTTCGAGAGAACGGCGATGACGGAAGCGAGAAACATGACCGACCATGTTCGCGGTGAGACATAGGCGCCCATCGATTGACCGAACACGATCCATGCGATCCAGCAGAAGGTGACGGACGGCACATCGAGGCGCTTAAGGAACCAGCTGAAGGCCGCGACGAGCACCAGCCCCCAGCCGAGGCCGAAGTAGATCCAGTGGGACCAGAAATAATTGGTGATGATGTGTGCGATGTCGTCGGTCGCCCAATCCGGCGAGAAGGCGGGTGAGCTCATGTAAATCGCGACGATGTCGTTTCCGAGATATTCTTCACCGGTAAGTCCAATACCCGTGAAGGGATGCCGGGCAATGGTCGCGGCGGCTGTGAGTGCCGGTCCGATCTCGCGATAGAAGAAGCTCGGATCCGAGCCGAGAAGAACTGCGTCAAGCCGTTCCTCGAAGAGGGCCGCACCCGCCCAGAGTCCGACGCCCAGCAGAAACAGGGCGAGCGCGGGCAGGGCGACGAGGCGCATGGAAGCGCTGCCCGCATCCTCTGCCTTGCGCGCGTTGAGCAGGAGTTCGCAAGCCGCAATAAGGGGCAGGACGAGAAGCAGCGTTGGCCCGCGCATGAGAAAATAGGCAGCCGCCAGAAGTGCGAGGCTGAGGGGAAGCCTGAGCTTCGCCGTCGAGAGGCCGTACCAGCCGAAGAGCAGGAACGAGAAGCCGAAAGTGAGATAGGAAGGTTCGGAGGTGAAAAACTTCGGCCGGATCATTCCGTAGAGAAGTTCATCGCGCCTGTCCGAAGCGTAGACGCCGAAGTCGTAGAAGCGCTCGCGGAAACTGTCGCTGACGGTCTTGAAGCCCGTATAGTTCTCAAGCGCCGCACCGGCCAGAATGAGCAGGCAGAGGATGAGGAAGATGCGGGCCAGCGTCGTCCGGTCGTAGCGTGTCGCGACGATGAAGAAGCCGTAGCCGGCGACGAATGAATAGGCGAGCTGGACGAAGCCTTTGAGGCGTTCGGTGAAGAAGGCGTAGTCCGGCGCAACGAAGATCGACAGCAGATAGAGAAGA
>JACIYQ010000247.1 GCA_014359855.1 Parvibaculum sp. | reverse complement strand
TCCAGCGGCAGATAGCCATCGATCCGCCCCCAGTCGAACATCATGCCCATCATGCGCTCGAGCCGGTGCCGCGCGGCTTCGATCGCCATGATGGGCAGGCGCTTCGGCTCCCATTTGGTCTCATGACCTTTGAGCCGCTGATCGGAATAAGCCTTCAGCAGATCGAAAAGCGTTCCCTGATACTGGCTCGTCCTGATGAGACGAATACCTTCCGGCGCGCCGCGCGCGAAGACATGCATGCCCATCCGGCACTGCCGGCCGAAGATTTCCTGGCTCGCCTTGCGCATCGCTTCGAGGCGCTGGAGCTGGAAAGCGAGCCGCGCCGCCATTTCGGCGCCGGACGGCCCCTCTTCTTCTTCCGGAGGCGGAAGCAGGAGCTTCGACTTCAGAAAAGCGAGCCACGACGCCATGACGAGATAGTCGGCGGCGAGGTCGAGCTCCATCCGTCGCGCCTGCGTGATGAAGTCGAGATACTGCTCGGCGAGCTTCAGGATCGAAATCTTCGTGAGATCGACCTTCTGATTTCGCGCAAGCGTGAGCAGGACGTCGAGAGGCCCCTCGAAGCCGTCCAGATCGACGATCAGCGTGTTTTCGTCGGCCTCTTCCGCGGGGCCGCGCGGCGGACCCTCCTCGAAAGACGCAGCCGATCCGGCATCGGCAGCCTGATCAGGCTGCGCATCGCCATCTGCGTCGCTTTGAGGAGGCGCCTCGGTCATGACTGCCTGCTGCATTCGGTCCAAATTGTTGAGTTCCCCGCGCCCCTTAACCGATCCTGCCCGGCGGCAAGGGACGAATAGCCTTTATACCCCTCGACCCAAGGCGCGGGTACCCCGTTTCTCGGCTTATCCCCAGCGATCTTGTCAGGCGAGTGACATAAGTCGGCTGAATTCGGCGAAGGCCGAATCGGTATCCAGAGGCTCCGAGGACGGGAAAGCGCGGGCCAGCGCCGCCGCGGAGCGAACAAGGCTCTCTCCGGCGAGCATGGCTGCCTCGTCCGCAACGGCTTCCATTTCAGCCATATCGCCATTGCAGTGCAGGACGAGATCGCAGCCCGCCGCAAGAGCGGCCCTCGTCCTCTCCGCCAGCCCGCCTCGGAGCGCCTTCATGGAGAGATCGTCCGACATGAGAAGCCCCTCAAAGCCGATGCGGGCCCTGATCGTGTCGCGGATGACGGTCGCCGAGGTGGTGGCCGGATTGTCGGGATCGAGCGCCGTGTAGACCACGTGAGCGGTCATGGCGAGCGGCATGGAGCGGAGCGCACGGAAAGGTACGAAATCCGTCTGCTCAAGTTCGTCGAGCGAGGCATTCACGACAGGCAGCTTTTCGTGGCTGTCAGCTCCTGCGCGCCCATGCCCTGGAATGTGCTTGATGACGGGCAGCACGCCGCCGGCCATGAGGCCCTCGGCCGCCGCAAGACCAAGCGCCGCCACAGGCTCCGGCGCATCTGCATAGGCGCGGTCACCGATCACATCATGCGCGCCCGGCACCGGCACATCGAGCACGGGCAGGCAGTCGACCGTGATACCGACGCTCCGAAGTTCGGCGGCCATCAGCCGCGCGCCGAGACGCGCCGCATGGAGACCCTTTTCCGCATCGCGCGCGTAAAGTTCGCCATAGCGCCGCCCGGCCGGCCATGACTGCCAGTGCGGCGGCCGCAGGCGTTGCACTCTTCCGCCCTCCTGGTCGATCAGGATCGGTGCATCATGTCCTGCCGCTTCGCGGAGCGCGGCCGCCAGATGCAGCACCTGATCGGGAGACATAATGTTCCGCGCGAAAAGCATGAAGCCCCACGGGCATGCTTCGCGGAAAAAGCTTCTCTCGTCGGCAGTGAGTTCGGCACCGGCGCATCCGTAGATCACCGCGCTGACGCTCACCTTGGCCTCACGAGACACCCCTGTCCCTTCGTTTCAAGGCTGGCGCAAAGCCCGTCTGCCGCCGCCTTGTCCATGTAGCCGGCGCGGAGACGGTAATAGATGCCCTTCTCGCCGAGATCCGCGCGCTGAATATCGCTCGTGAGCGAGCCAAGCAGGTCCGGATACTTTCCCTGCAGCTTGCGGAACGCATCCCGTGCCGATGGTTCATCGCGGAAGGCGGCGAGCTGGACGACATAACCGCCGGGTGCGGCGGAAGGTGCGGGCGGCGCTTCCTGCGCGGCGGGCTCGGGGGCCTGAGCCGCAGGCACTTCTTCGACAGGCGCGCGTTCCTCGACCGGAGCGGAAGGCACCGTCTCGATGGGCGCGGTTTCAATGCCGCTCGTTTCGAGCGACTGCGCCATCCTGTCGAGCGCTTGCTGATCCTGCGGTGGTGGAATGGCCGAATTGTCGATCGCCAGAGGCTCTTCGGCGGGCGGCAGCAACTGCTCGCCCTCACTCGGCTGAACCGCATTTTCGCCGGTGATGCGGTTGTAGACACCGGCATCCTGATGCGGAAACGTCTTGCCGCCCGGATTTGCGGGTAATTCCTTCGCCGGTTCGCCGTCCGCGCGAAGGATCGGCGGCACGCCATTCGGCGTCTGCTGCGAACCCTGACGGTAGGCGAGAAACACGACGCCCGCGAAAACAGCAAGAAGCGCAACGACGCTGAGAAGCATCAGACTCCGGCGCCTGCCACCGGTTCTTTCTTCCTCGTCTTCGTAGCGTTCATAGTCCTCGATATCGGGATCGATGTCGTATTCCGGCTCCTCGTCCCAGCCGTCATCCCTGTGCGACATCAGCGCATCTCCTCGATCGGCTCCACCCCCAGAACCCCCAGACCGGACGCGATGACATGCGCCGTGGCACGAATCAGCGCGAGCCTTGCAAGCGTAGCATCCCTGTCTTCCGGCAGGATGAAACGAAGCGACGGTTCGTCCTTGCCCTTGTTCCAGAGCGCATGGAAGGCAGAGGCAAGGTCGTAGAGATAGAAGGCGATGCGGTGCGGCTCATGCGCGAGCGCCGCCTGCTCGACCTGGCGCGGGAATGCCGCCATCAACCGCATCAGCGTCATTTCGGCTTCGTCGCCGAGCCGGTCGAGAGAGGCATTCGCGAGGGCGCCGTCGGAAATGTCGTAGCCGCCCTCTTCGACCGCCTTGCGCAACACGGAATGAATGCGCGCATGGGCGTATTGCACATAAAACACCGGATTATCGCGCGACTGCTCCATGACTTTCGCAAAGTCGAAATCGAGCGGCGCGTCGTTCTTGCGCGTGAGCATCATGAAGCGGACGACATCCTTGCCGACCTCGTCCACCACGTCGCGCAGCGTGATGAAATCGCCCGACCTTTTCGACATGCGCACAGGTTCGCCGTTCCGGAACAGCCGGACCATCTGGCAGACCTTTACGTCGAACTCCGCCTCGCCGCCGGTCACGCCGGCAATCGCCGCCTTCATGCGCTTGATATAACCCGAATGATCGGCGCCCCAGACATCGATCATGGTGCGGTAGCCGCGCTCGAACTTGTCGAGATGATAGGCGATGTCGGGCGCGAAATAGGTCCAGCTCCCATCGGACTTCTTCAGCGCGCGATCCACGTCATCGCCGAACTGTGTCGAACGGAAAAGCGTTTGCGGGCGCGCTTCCCAGTCGTCCGGCAACTCGCCCTTCGGCGGCTCCAGCGTGCCGATATAGATGAGGCCCTTGTCTTCAAGCGTCTTGAGCGTCCGCTCGACGGCGCCGGACCTGTGAAGCGAGAGTTCGGAAAAGAAGACTTCATGCGTGATGCCCAGCACCGCGAGATCGCCCCGGATGAGCTCCATCATGGCCTCGACGGCAGCTTCACGCGCGATCTGCAACGCTTCCGGTTCGTCCTTTTCGAGAAGGTCCTTGCCATAAGTCGCCGCAAGCGCAGCGCCGACGGACTTCAGATAGTCGCCCGGATAGAGCCCTTCCGGAATTTCGCCGATGCCGTGGCCCAGCGCCTCGCGGTACCGCAGGAAGGCGCTGCGCGCCAGAACCTCGATCTGGCCGCCCGCATCGTTGATGTAGTATTCGCGGCAGACGCGATAACCGACCTTTTCGAGAAGATTCGCGAGCGCGTCGCCAAAGACCGCTCCGCGGACATGGCCGACATGCATCGGCCCCGTCGGATTGGCGGAGACATATTCGACATTGACGGCCTGGTCCTTGCCGAGATCGCTCGTACCGTAGGAAGGACCGGCGCGCAGGATGTCCGGCACGCGCGCGAGCCAGAAGGCGGGTTCAAGCCGAAGATTGATGAAGCCCGGCCCAGCGACCGAAACTTCCGTTACCGCCTCTTCCGTCGAGAGGCGCGCCGCGAGCCTTTCGGCGAGATCGCGAGGCTTCGTGCCGGCGGGTTTGGCAAGCACCATGGCGGCATTGGTCGACAGGTCACCGTGAGAGGGATCTCGCGGCGGCTCGACGGCGACGCGCGTATAGTCGAGGCCCGGCGGGAGCGCACCCTCCTCGACCAGGCCTTCCAGCGCCGCCTCTACCCGTCCCTCGAAATACCGGAAAATGTTCATTACCGCCGTCGCTTGTCTCGTTTTCCGGGACCCTTCCCGGACGGCGCGCACTCTAGCCGCCGCACCCCCACGTTTCCAGTCCCTCAGGCCCGGGGATCGTGAAGGTCGAAAAGGCGCTGATGCTCCTCGATGGCGAACTTGTCGGTCATGCCCGCAATGAAATCGCAGACCCGGCGGGCCGTCTTGAAGCCTTCGGCGCCATCGCAGCCTTGCTGCCACTCGGGTGGCAGCTGGTCCGGCGCATGGTGAAGCAGCGCGAAGAGGTCGCGAACGATGCGCTGCGCCTTCCCCATCGAGCGGTTGACGCGGTAGTGCCGGTACATGCGCTGGAAGAGAAAGGCCTTCAGCGCGGCATTGTTCTCCGTCATCTCCGGCGTGAAGGCGGCAACCGGCCGGTCGAGCGCACGCACCTCGGCGGCGGACGAAGGCTTGGCCGCTTCGAGGCGCCGCTTCGTCTCCGTGAGCAGATCGGAGATCATGGTGCCGATGAGCTCGCGGACGGCCTCATGGATGACGCGCGGCTCTTCGAGACCCGGATACCGGTCGATGACACGGCGGAAGACATCTCCGACAAGTGGCAGCGCCATGAGATCGTCGATGGAGAAAAGCCCGGCGCGCAGGCCATCGTCGATGTCGTGATTGTTGTAGGCGATGTCGTCGGCAAGCGCGGCGACCTGTGCCTCTGGCCCCGCGAAGCTGCCGAGTTCGAGATCCTGCGTCTCCGCATATTCGACAATGGCGCGCGGCAAATCCTCGAGCCAGCGGCCCGGTCCGATGAGCGGACCGTTGTGCTTCACCAGACCTTCGAGCGTTTCCCATGTGAGGTTAAGCCCGTCGAACCGAGCATAGCGGCGTTCGAGCTTGGTGACGATCCGCAGCGTCTGCGCATTGTGATCGAAGCCGCCATACTCTTTCATGCAGGCGTCGAGCGCCGTCTCGCCCGCATGGCCAAAGGGCGTGTGGCCGAGATCGTGTGCGAGGGCGAGCGTTTCGGCGAGATCTTCGTCAAGCCCGAGCACGCGCGCGATGGAACGCGCGATCTGCGAAACCTCGAGCGAATGGGACAGCCGGGTCCGGTAGTTGTCGCCCTCGTGATAGACGAAGACCTGCGTCTTGTATTTGAGGCGGCGGAAAGCACCGGAATGGATGATCCGGTCCCTGTCGCGCTGGAAGGCTGTCCGTGTGGCGCTCTCGGCCTCCTCGAACAGGCGGCCGCGCGTCTCCCCGGCCTTTGTCGCATAGGGAGCTGTCGCGGCTGGATTGGCGATCGGCACGAAAAACCCTTGAATTTGTATGGTGTTAGCCTGAAAAGCCGGTTTGAAAACCGGCCGCCGGGCGCTTACATATCTGCTAAGGCAAATCTAGTATGGTTGAAAGCCGAAAGCTTGCTTTTCGGCGGCGGCCTTGGGATTGGACATGATGGACACCGCAACGCTCGAACCGGCAACGGCAGACGCACCGATCACGCTCACCGATCGCGCGGCGAAGCAGATCGCTTCCATCCTCAAGGCTGGGGAGGAAGGCACGGTGCTGCGCGTGGCCGTACAGGGCGGCGGCTGCTCCGGCTTCCAGTATGGCTTCACGCTGGACGACAACCGGACGGACGACGATCTGGTGCTGGAAAAGAACGGCGTGACCGTGCTGATCGACAGCGTGTCGGTGAGCTACCTCGCCGGCTCCGAGATCGACTATGTGGACGATCTGATCGGCTCCGCCTTCAAGATCAACAATCCGAACGCCACCGCCTCCTGCGGCTGCGGGACGTCCTTCTCCATGTGATGCCGCTGCCCTTCCCCCGCATTTAAATCCACACGGGAACAATTGGAATTTCACCTCCTCGCCGCTGCGCGTATTCTTACGCCATATCGGCGATTCTGTTTGAGTAGGGGGGATGCTGATGAATTCCTGCCGGGGGAGCGAGACCGCGACCGCAACGACCAGCCGCGAAGAGATGAGAGGAGCGTCATGAAGATAGCCAGTTTCAATGTCAATTCCGTCAAGGCGCGGCTTGGCAACCTTGTCGAATGGCTGAAGGAAGCCGATCCGGATGTCGTCTGCCTGCAGGAACTGAAATGCCTCGACGAGGCGTTCCCGCGCGGCGAGATCGAGGACCTCGGCTACAACGTCGCGACGCATGGCCAGAAAACCTATAACGGCGTCGCGATCCTCTCCAGGTCTCCGATGGAAGACATCACGCGCGGCCTGCCGGGAAACGGCGCCGACGAGCACGCGCGCTATATCGAGGCCGTGATACCGGCGGGCAGGACCGTGCTGCGCGTCGCCTCGATCTACCTGCCGAACGGCAATCCCGTCGACAGCGACAAGTTCGAATACAAGCTGCACTGGATGGACCGGCTGATCGACCATGCAAGCAAGCTCCTCGCTTACGAAGAGCTGCTGGTGCTCGCGGGCGATTACAACGTCATCCCGACGGCGGACGATGTATACGATCCGAAAGCCTGGGCGAACGACGCGCTCTTCCGGCCGGAGACGCGCGCGAAATTCCGTGAGCTGATCAATCTTGGCCTGACGGACGCCTTCCGCGCCTGCCACCGCGAAGCGCATCGCTACACCTTCTGGGACTATCAGGCCGGCGCGTGGCAGAAGGACAATGGCATCAGGATCGACCACATCCTGCTCTCCCCGCAGGCCGCCGACCGGCTGAAGGCAAGCGATATCGACCGCAACGTCAGGGGCCGGGAGAAGCCTTCGGACCATGTGCCGATATGGGCAGAACTCGACGTTTGACGGGCCATGTTATCCCCGGGCGCGGGGATAAAGCGGCCCGGCTGTCATCAAAATGTCACCGAACTGTTATAATTCACTTTCCGGTCAGGCCGGAAACAAATAGTCCCCGGTTTCGGGGACGCGGCCCCGACGGCGCAGGCGGGGACAAGGCGTGACGGGAACGCCGCGAGGGGAGCAAAAAATTTACCCCCGGTTTTCAGGGCACGCCGAATGGCTCTCCCATCGGGGTGACGCGCAGGCCCTTGCGCAGCCGCGTGAAGGGGAGCTTGGCGAGGTCCGCCGTGTTCGGGCCCGGGCTTTCGACGACGAGAACCTCGCTCGCCATGGGCCCGAAATCGGCCCTGAAATGAACCGAACTCTTGACGACGAGAATGCCAAGCTCGCGCGGATCGAGACCGGTGTGGCGGATCATCTCCTTGTCGGCGCACTGGCCCTTGCGCGAAGCAACGACGATCTGCACCCCGCCCGTCCGCAGACGGACGGTTCTCCCCAGCGACATGCGCGAGCCGCCATAAAAGGGGCCGGTCGCCAGGAACTCGCCATCGGTGATGCGCATCACCTCGAACTCTCCTTCGAGCGGGTGCTCGCCGGGGGCGCCGCCCGTCTTCGCACCGAGTGCGAGGGAGACGCGCGCGCCCTCGCCCGCTTCTGCCGCACGGGCGGCACTTTCCGGATCGAAGAGAACGGCGAGGCAGGCATTCTGTGCATCCTGCGCGATCAACTCCGACAGAATGCCGACCGTATCGCCATTGCCGCCCGCCCCCGGATTGTCCTGCGTGTCGGCAAGAACGATGGGGCCCCTGCCGGGCGCCGAATGCGCGATGGCATGAGCGACCGCATCGCGCGCCGACCAGAGCTTCTCGCGAAAATCGGGCTCCGCTTCGCGCGCGGCATCCGCGATCCGCTGCGCCGCTTCGGCCGCCGCCGCTTCCGTGTCGGCATAGGCGACGACGACCGGCCCGCATTCGGGAATATCGACGGGCGGAAAACCGGTGGTGAAGGAGATGCTGCTGACGCGGCCATTACCCGACACATGGCCTTCGGCTTCGGAGACGAGGCCATAGATGCTGGCGGCAGGTTCGATCAGCGTGCATTGCGCGGTGAGCGGAATGAGATAGTCGAGGCGGCGCATGGCCTTTGCCTGCCGCGCGCCGGACGTCACGAGACGGAACAGATGCTCCGCTGCGCGCGCGCCGGTCTCGGCCATGTCGACATGCGGGTAGGTGCGGTAGGCGACGAGCGCATCCGCCTCGCCGACCATCCGCGCGGTGACGTTTGCGTGAAGATCGAGGCTCGCGACAAGCGGCACACGGGGGCCGATGGCGGCGCGGACACGGGCAAGGATTTCGCCCTCGCCATCGTCGAAATGTTCCGTGACCATGGCGCCGTGAAGATCGAGATAGACGGCATCGAAGCTGCCCGCCGCCGCGAGGTCTTCCAGCATCATCGCCATGATGCGCTCGAAGGCGTCTTCGGTGACATGGGCGGACGGCGTTGCCGAACACCAGACGAGCGGCAGGAGCGTGTTGCCGGAGGACGCCGCATCGATGAAGCCGGCGATGGGGACGTTCATGCCCTTGAAGGCGGAAAGAAGCCCCTCACCCCGCTGGAGCGCGGGCCATGAATCCGCCTGTTCGAACGCGGCATAATCCGCCTTCGTGGGCGCGAAGGTATTGGTCTCGTGCTGGAAGCCGCCGACGGCGATGCGCATGATCTTCCTTCAATTTCGAATGTCACCCCGGCGAAAGCCGGGGTCCATGCTTTTGCCGCCCTTGGGGCATCCGCCCATGGATCCCGGCTTTCGCCGGGATGACAGCTTTATATTTGGCGACGCAGAACGCAAACTCAGGCTTAGCAGAAATCAAAGCCAGACAAGAAACAACAGGGAGGACCATCATAATCAAGCTCACCTTCTGCCTGACGAGACTGCCGAAGCTGACGGTCAAGGAATTCCAGGACTACTGGCGGAACAAGCACGCGCCGCTGGTGAAGAGCCACCGTGAGGCGTTGCGCATCAAGCGCTATGTGCAGATGCATTCCGCCGATCCTGCGCTCGCCGAGGCGCTCCGCACATCGCGCGGCGGCTCGCTCGACAAGGCACCTGCGGTCTATGACGGCGTGGCGCAACTCTGGTGGGACAGCCTCGACGATATCGCCGCCGCCATGACGACGCCCGAAGGCGCCGAGGCCGGACGCCAGCTTCTGGAAGACGAGGCGAAGTTCATCGACTTCTCGAAGTCGCCGCTCTGGTTCGGCGAGGAGAAGGTGGTGTTTGGGTAGACGTAAGTTTACGCACCACCATGCGAGGCGATCCAGGCATCGGCCATGTCGCGCGCCTTGTCTTTCTCGCCGGGCTTCAGCCAGCCTTTGTATTTCGCCATGAGCTCGTCTGCCGCGGCGCGCTGATCGGGCGTGCCGAAGCGGTTGGCGAGCAGGAAATAGCCCCAGCCATCGATGCGGTTCCTGGCGACGCCCTCGCCTTCCATGTGGATGCGGCCAAGCTCCGTTAACGCTGGTGCGTAGCGCTTGTTTGCCGAGAGAAGCAGCCAGCGCAGGCTCTCTGTGCGGTCGAGCGGCGTGCCCCAGCCGTTCCGGTGCATGACGGAAACGTAGTATTGCGCATCGCCGCGCTGCGCGAGCGCGGCGGCCTCGAAGCTCTTGAGCGCCTGCGCGTAATTCCGCTTGAGGCCAATCCGTTCGTTGCCCTGCAGGTAAATCTCGCCGAGGCGGACGGCAGCAGCGGGCTGGCCGCCGCGCGCGGCGAGGAGCAGGTATTCGTAGGCTTTCGCATCCGACTGCGTCACCCCGCCGACACCCTTGTCGTAGAGATTGGCGAGAATCCATGCGGCGCCGGTATGGCCTTCACCCACCGCTTCCTGCCACTCGGCGACGGCGGCTTCCATGTCGCCGGAACGCTGCGCGGCGACCCCGCGCTCATAGGCGGCCTCGGCCTGCGGCGATGGCGCGGCGAAGACGGCACCCGTGACGGCGAGATTGAGGCCGAAGGCGGCGGCGAGGACGGCGAGGCTCTTGCGGACGGTCATGGACACTCCTCAATGAATACCGGGGGCAGTCTGCCGGAAAAAAGGCGACGCGTCATGGTTCCTTCAAACCCCGCCTTGCCGCGACGATTTCGCAAAATCGGCGTGTTGACCGCGGCGGCGGGGCGGGAGAACATCCCTGCAACCGGAAATCGGAGAATCCACACAAAATCCGGACACAGGGAGATTCCAGTCATGAAAGCCGCCGTTCTGCGCGAGGTGGGCAAGCTCAAGCTCGACACGATGATCTCTCGCCGCATCAGGCTCGAACAGGTGAACGAGGCCTTCGACGAACTGAAGCGCGGCGAACTCGCCCGCTCGGTGATCATGTTCGACGCCTGATCGAAGGTTTGCGGACAAGGAAAAGACGGCCTTCGGGGCCGCCTTTTTTGTTGCGCTCAGGAGACAGAAAATCGAAGGACAGAAACTGCAAAATAAAAGTGTCATCCCGGCGAAAGCCGGGAACCATTGGCTCCCTCAGCAAGAGCCAAGGCGCGCGGCGCAAACGCCATTCATGCGATTAAAAGCTGCGGCAAGAGGCCTCGCGAGTGGGCCCCGGCTTTCGCCGGGGTGACACTGTTGGTGGGTTAAAGGCGGAGCGAGCGAAGAGAGAACCTAAGCCGCGCCTTCGAGCCGCTTCAGCGCGTCGGCGAATTTCGCGATGGCCGCTTCGGCGTCCGCCTTGCGCTCGCGCTGCTCCTCGACGACATGGTCGGGCGCACCGGCGAGGAACTTCGCATTGCCGAGCTTGGCGTCGATCTTCTTCACCTCGTCGGTGAGTTTGCCGAGTTCCTTGCGCAGGCGCGCCGTCTCCACCTTAACATCAATTACATCGCCAATGGCAAGTGCGAATGTCATGCGATCCGCGATCGCTTCAACGTTTACAGGTTCGAAGGTAATGCTTCCCGAAGAAGTCATATCATCCAACTTTGCTGACATACTCGCCGAAATGTTGGTGGATGCCACCGCAGGTTGAACACGAGATAGCCGCAAAAAAAGGTCCTTGTATTTTGCAAGCCATGAAATAGCGACGTTGTCAGCGTCCTTCACCGAATACGAAATCTTAGCTCCCGCTGGCACATTCATCTCTGCGCGAACTGAGCGAATTGCGGCGTTTGCCTGTATCACCCAGTTCATTTCAGATTCGGCGCCAGTATCTCTAAGCCCTGAAAGAACCGGCCAAGGCGCTGTAACGAGCATGCTCGCGCGCGCCGGGCCCTTCTCACCCGTGCGCTGCCAGAGTTCTTCCGTGATGAACGGCATGAACGGGTGGAGCATCAGCAGTATCTGGTCCAACACCCAGGCCGCAGTCGCGCGCGTCTCCGCCTTCGCCGCCTCGTCCTCGCCCATCAGCAGCGGCTTGATGATTTCGAGATACCAGTCGCAGAAGACGTTCCAGACGAAACGATAGGCGGCGTTCGCCGCATCGTTGAAGCGATAAGCCTCTATCGCTTGCGTGATTTCAGCGGAAACGCGCTCTGCTTCACCCGCGATCCACTTGTTGACGGTTTCCTTCACCCGCGCGGGATCGAAACCCTCGACGCGCACGCATTCGTTCATCTCGCAGAAGCGCGCCGCGTTCCAGAGCTTGGTGCCGAAATTGCGGTAGCCTTCGACGCGGGACGTCGCGAGCTTGATGTCGCGGCCCTGTGCGGCCATGGCGGCGAGCGTGAAGCGGAGCGCATCGGCGCCGTATTCGTCGATGAGTTTCAGCGGGTCGATGACGTTTCCCTTCGTCTTCGACATCTTCTGGCCCTTCTCGTCGCGGACAAGGGCGTGGATATAGACGGTGTGGAACGGAACCTCTTCCATGAAGTGCAGGCCCATCATCATCATGCGGGCGACCCAGAAGAAGATGATGTCGAAGCCGGTGACGAGAACGTCGGTCTTGTAGTAGCGCGCGAGTTCCGGCGTCTTGTCCGGCCAGCCCAGCGTCGAGAACGGCCAGAGACCCGACGAGAACCAGGTGTCGAGCACGTCTTCGTCGCGCGTGAGTTCGACGCTTTTGCCGTAGTGCTGTTCCGCTTCGGCGGCGGCCTCTTCATCGCTGTAGGCGACGAAGACATGACCGTCCGGCCCATACCACGCCGGAATGCGATGGCCCCACCAGAGCTGGCGCGAGATGCACCAGGGCTGGATGTTGCGCATCCATTCGAAATAGGTCTTTTCCCAGTTCTTCGGCACGAAGACGGTCTGGCCGCGCTCGACTGCCTCGATGGCGGGCCTGGCGAGCGTCGCGGCGTCCACATACCACTGGTCGGTGAGATAGGGCTCGATGACGACCAGTTTGGACTTCTCGTCATGGGGCACCATGACGGTCTTGTCCTCGATGCGGTCGAGGAGACCCAGCGCCTCGATATCGGCGACGACGCGCTTGCGCGCCTCGAAACGGTCGAGACCGCGATAGGCTTCGGGCACGTCATTGTTGATCGTGCCGTCGGGATTGAGAATGTTGATCTGCTCGAGCCCCTGCCGCTTGCCGACCTCGAAGTCGTTGAAGTCATGCGCGGGCGTAATCTTGACGGCACCGGAGCCCTGCTCGGGGTCGGCATGTTCGTCGCCGACGATGGGGATGCGGCGGCCGGCCAGCGGCAGATCCACGAACTTGCCGATGAGGCTCTTGTAACGTTCGTCCTCCGGGTTCACGGCGACGCCGGTATCGCCCAGCATCGTTTCGGGGCGCGTGGTGGCGACGACGATGTAGTCGCGCGTCTCGGTGCCGGCGGGATTTCCCTCCTCGTCGAAAATCGGCCATTCGTAGGTGACGCCGTCCGCGAGCGGATAGCGGAAATGCCAGAAGTGCCCCTTCACCTCGATATTCTCGACTTCCAGATCGGAGACGGCGGTCTGGAGCTTCGGATCCCAGTTGACGAGGCGCTTGTCGCGATAGATCAGGCCCTCGCGGTAAAGCTCCACGAAAACCTTGAGCACCGCTTTCGATAGTCCGTCATCGAGCGTGAAACGCTCGCGGCTCCAGTCGCACGACGCGCCGAGGCGGCGGAGCTGGCCGATGATGGTGCCGCCGCTCTCGCCCTTCCACTTCCAGACGCGCTCGATGAAGGCCTCGCGCCCGAGATCGCGGCGGCGGATATTTCCCTCCGCCTCGAGCTGGCGCTCGACGATCATCTGCGTCGCGATGCCGGCATGATCGAGGCCGGGCTGCCAGAGCACGTCCTTGCCGCGCATCCGCTCGAAGCGGATCAGCACGTCCTGCAGCGTGTTGTTGAGCGCATGGCCCATGTGCAGGCTGCCGGTGACGTTGGGCGGCGGAATGACGATGCAATAGGGCTGCGCGCCCGCCTCTACCCGCTCGGGGTCTCCGGCGCGGAAAGCGCCGCTTTCCTCCCAGAGTTCATAGAGCCGGGATTCGGCTTCCTGCGGGTTGAAGGTCTTGTCGAGCATTCGGTCACATCCGTGAGAAGAGGCGCAAAAAAGGGCGGCGCGGGCCTGTGTTACACAGGCGAAGGCCAGCTATCAAGTTCCGGGGAAACCATACAAATCCGTCATGACCCGCTTTATGCGGGTCATCCACGTCTTTTCTTACTCAATGTTCGAAAGGCCGCAAAGACGTGGATGGCCCGGACAAGCCGGGCCATGACGCACTAAGATGATTTCCGGAGATCGTGGCCTGGCGTCAGCGTTTGCGCCGCGATACGCGCTCGATTTCCTCGGCCACGAGGCGTTCGACCAAGGCCGGGAGGTTGTCGTCGAGCCACTCCTTGAGCATCGGACGGAGCATGTCGCCCACGATGTCTTCGAGCGTGCGGCCGCCATTCGCGCTCGACAGCGAACTGGCCAGGGCGCCGAAGGCGGCGGAAGCGGCCGTCTCGGCATCGCGCGACAGAATCGGGGATTGATCGGCACTCATGGCGGGCTCCTCAATGTCTGTATCGGCTGCTTCGTCCACGGGTTCGGGCTGCGGCGCAACGCCCGTGGCGAGCGCAGGCGCGACTTCGGGCTCAGGCTCCTGGATCGGCTCGTAGACAGGTTCCGGTTCAGGCTCGGGTTCAGGCTCCGCGAACTGGATGTCGTCCATTAGTTCGGGTTCGGGCTCCGGCATATAGGTGGCCGCAGGCGCCACGGGTTCCGGCGCCGGTTCCTCGTAAGTTTCCTCGGGAAGTGCCTCGGTCAGTTCGAGAATGTCGTCTTCTTCCGCGACTTCCTCTTCGGCGGGCTCTTCGGCGAACGTGGCGGGCGGAGGCGGCGGTGCGGCCTCGGCGGACTCCTGCGTCGTCTCTTCCGAGCCGCTGTCCTCCGAGATGATCCGGCGGATGGAGGCGAGAATCTCCTCCATCGTCGGTTCCTGTGCCTGCCCCTGATTGCTCATCAAATCGCCCTGCCCGCGCGTGTTTCGTCTCGTCCAATAAGACAAATAACAAGAGAACCTTAGGAGAAGTTGAACGAATTTGCCAACTTCCCCTTAATTTTCCGGTTACCGGCCGGGACTACTCGTCGCCGGCAGTGCCGAAGCCGATCCACTTGTTGCGAACCTCGCCATAATTCACTGCCGGATCGTAATAATCGACCGGCAATTCGAGGTTCCGCGCGGTGAGAAAGCCCATTGCGGCCAGAAGGCCGTATTCGGCCACGGCGAGATCGCGTTCGGCGCTGACGAGCGACACGCGGGCGTTGAGATATTCCTGTTCGGCATTCAGCACGTCGAGCGTGGTGCGCGCGCCCACCTCCGATTCCTGACGGACGCCTTCCAGCGCGATCGCGCTCGCGTTCACGCCTTCCTGGTTGGAAACGATGCTCGCCCGCGAGGAAAGCAGCTGGTTCCACGCATTGCGAACCGCCTCGTCCACCTCGCGCATCGCGGCCGCGACCTGCAAGCGGCTCCGGTTGTGCAATTCCTTCGCCTCGCGCACCTGCGAGTATTCGACGCCGGCTTGATAGAGCGGGATCGTGAGCACACCGAGGATCGAGCTTTCCTCGACATCCCGGACGGTCAGCGAGGGGTCGCGCCCGTACTGATACTGCGCCTGAATGTCGACGGTCGGCAGCAGCGCGCCCTTGGCGACCGAGATCGCTTCGCGGTTGGCCTGCTCGGCGTAGCGCGCCGACTGGAGCGCCGGGTTGTTCTTCTCTGCGACCGAACGCGCGTCTTCCTCGGTCTCGGGCAGCCCCGCGACGACGGGCGGCCTTTCGAGCGTGCCCGGCATCTGGCCGACGACCCGCTCATAGAAGGCACGGCTCGCCGTGAGCTGCGCTTCCGCCGCCGTCAGGTTCGACTTCGCGAGCGAAAGACGGGCCTCGGCCTGCGCGGTGTCGGTGCGCGTGAGTTCGCCGACGCGAAAACGGTCGGTGGTCGCCTCGAGCTGACGCTGGAGCACATCGACGTTGTTTCGATTGAGTTCCACGACACTCTGATCGCGAATGACGTCCATATAGGCCTGAACGGCGTTGAAGAGCGTCGCCTGTTCCACGCTCATCAGCGATTCACGGCCCGCGAGCACGCCATATTCGGCCTGGTCGGTCGCATTGACGGTGCGTCCGCCCGCGAAGACGTTCTGGCTGAGCGTCACCGAACCCGTATAAGGCTCGATGTCGCCTTTGGCGGTGGCGCCGGTATTGAGCGTCGTGTCGGTATGCGTCGCGCCATAAGTGCCCTGCGCCTGCACGGTCGGACGCCAGCCCGACAGCGCCTGCGGCACGCCTTCGTCAGTCGCACGCAGCTGGGCGCGCTGCGCCTGCAGCGTCGGGTTTGTCTGGTAGGCGGCGGCAAGTGCGTCGGTGAGGCTGTCGGCGGAAGCGGGCGTGACGGCGAGGAGGCCGGTGAGCGCCGTTGTACCGAGGGCGAGAGCGAGGAGACGGGTCAGGGACGTTGTTCTGGATGACTTCATTTTTTCTTACTTCTCCGCGAAAGAGGCGGCTTCGTCCCTCAACGCGTCCGCAGGTGGAACCTCAAGTCCGGCAGGCTAAATGCAGGCGGTGCGAATTACTATTCCCAGATCGAGAAGTATTTCGGTGACTAGATGCAATCTGCCAGTACCTGTCAGAAAACAAAGCTCTCCACGGGCTCAAAACCGGGGAGAAACCGGACATTCGCGTCGAAGGCGTCGCGGCCGCTCAAGGAACCGCCGGAGCGGACATAAAGCCGCGCCCTGCCGGACACGCCGTCACCAAGCACGCAAACGAGGCGGCCGTCTTCGCGGAGCTGCGCCTGCAACGATTCCGGAACCGAACTGACCATGCCATTGATGAAAATGACGTCATAGGGCGCCTGCCTGGCGCATCCCTCGGTCAGCGGTCCGGAGACGACGACGACATTGTCGACGCCAAGATCGGAGAGCGTCGCTCCGGCCTGGGCGGCAAGCCCCTCGTCGCATTCGAGCCCGACCACCGTTCCCGCAAGATGCGAAAGCACGGCGGTCGAATAGCCGGTGCCGCAGCCGACATCGAGGACGAGATCATCCGAGCCAATTTCCGCGAGCTGGGCGAGCTTCGCGAGAACGCGCGGCTCCATAAGGAAGCGTGGCGGATTGCCGTCCGCGATCTTCACGTCCTCGTCCATGTAGGCGATGCCCTGCCGCGCGCTCGGCACGAAGCGCTCCCGCGGCACGGCGGAGAGGGCCTCGATCACCCGTTCGTCCGTCACCGCGTTCACGCGGACCTGGCTTTCGACCATGTTGAGGCGGGCGGCAGCGAAATCGGTCATGATCTGTCCCAGCGGCTTGGGCCATGAGGGGCCCGCAAGTAAGGCGTTGGCGGCGTTTATACTGGCCCCGGCGGGCAAACTCAATTCGCTGAATTTCGCGGGAAGGCTCGACCTCCGGTTAAGAGGGCGGAAAGCTCTCAGCATGTATTGGTCGTTGTACCAAGGCCGGGGAATTGCTATACCCCGCCCGCCCTGAGATTGCGGTTACGAATCCCGCGGATCGCAGGGAAACGGCCACGTGGCGGAGTGGTGACGCAGCGGACTGCAAATCCGTATACCCCGGTTCGATTCCGGGCGTGGCCTCCAATCACCTCATGCGAATGAAGAGCAGGCAACCCGCCTTTGCGGGCCCGGGCTCACG
>JACIYQ010000246.1 GCA_014359855.1 Parvibaculum sp. | reverse complement strand
ACTCCGCGGAGAAAAGCTGAAGGGCGCAGAGGAAGCGCCCGGCGCCCGCCCCCTGCAGGCCGCGTAAAATAGCCCGGCGAAGGGCCATTGGCAAACAGCGTTACGGGGCCCGAGAGCCCCGCAAGAGATTGAGCTATTTCGCCTTTTTCATGCTGTAGGTGTGTTCCACCGCCGGGAAGCTGCGCTCGCGCACGGCACAGGCATAGGCCTCGGCAGCCCCCGCGATCTGGGCGCCGAGCGTGGCGAATTCGCGGACGAATTTCGCCGGCCTGGGCGAGAGGCCAAGCATATCCTCCAGCACGAGAATCTGACCGTCGCATTCGGCCGAGGCGCCGATGCCGATGGTCGGGATTTCGATCTGGCGGGTGATGCGCGCTGCAAGCGGCTCGGCCACGCCCTCGACGACGACGGCGAAGGCACCGGACTCGGCGACGGCGCGGGCATCGGCCTCGATAGCGGCCCATTCGCTCTCGTCGCGGCCCTGCGCCTTGAAGCCGCCCATGACCTGCACGCTTTGCGGCGTGAGACCGATATGGGCCATGACGGGAATGCCGCGGTCGACGAGATAGCGGATCGTCGGCGCGAGGCGCGCGCCGCCTTCCATCTTCACCGCCGTGCAGCCCGTTTCCTTGATGACGCGGACGGCATTGCGGAAGGCTACTTCCGGGCTCTCTTCATAGGAGCCGAAGGGCATGTCGACCACGACGAGGGCGCGCTCGGTGCCGCGCACCACGGCGGCGCCATGGGCGATCATCATGTCGAGGGTGACGCCAAGCGTCGTCTCCATGCCGTACATGACCATGCCGAGGCTGTCGCCCACGAGCAGGAAGTCGACATAAGGATCGACATAGCGCGCGGTATGGGCGTGGTAGGCGGTCAGCGAGACGATGGGCTCGGCCCCCTTGCGGGCGCGGAGCTCGGGCACGGTGATACGCTTGATCTTGGCGTGTACGGACATTCGGATCATCCCTGTCAGGAACCGCACGAAGCTGCCCCATATACCATATAGATGGGCATCCGCGCGGGACTTTGCGATGGCGGCCGGATGCCGCGGCGAAAAGGGCAACCAAAACAAACCCTTAAGGCACGTCCCCGCGCCTTTCCCGATCCTTGTGTGCGGACCCTACAAAAATCCCGGTCAAAGCGCAATCAGAGGCCGGGAGAGGGTTCCGCGACGGTCGCCTCGCCCTCGTGGCCGCCCGGAAGACCGACGATCTCGCGATAGGCGACGGAGAGCATGGTGATCTGCAGCATGAGGAAATAGAAGTAGGCGGCAAGGCCGACGGCACCGAGCAGAAGCACGGCAATGGCGCCCCCGCCGAGCACTGCGCCGAGAAGGCCCATGATCAGCACCAGTCCGAACAGGATCACCGTGTAGATGAGGCCGATCAAAATGCCGTAGCCGGCCATGCGCCAGGTATTGCCCTGCGAGGCCGGGAAAATCCCGATGACCTTGCCGGGTTGACCGATGGCGGCGTCCGGCAAGGCAAGCATGAGCCGCAGCAGAAAGCCCAGAACCAGCAGATAGGCGGCCACGATACCGATGCCGAAGATCAGCATGAGGATGCTCGCCACGCCGGTGTTGCCCGCATCGGAGAATGCACCGGCAATGGCGGCAATTCCCACAAAGACGAGTACAAGCGCGAAGATCGCAACGAGGTAGAGCAACATGACCTTTATGAAGGTCCAGATGTAGCGTCCGTCCTCGGCGCGGATCAGGCCACCATTGCCCTCGCCCATCAGCACGAAGCGGTGCCAGCGCACGGCAGCGACGGCGCTTGCGAGGAACATGATAAGGAAGCCCGCAAAATAGGCGGGGCCGAGGGCGCCCCGATCGGCGGCCTCCATTGCGGCCGCGATCTCCTCCATGGATTGCCCCTGCTGGAGCATCGCGAAGACTTCGAAGGCGCCGGACTCGTAATAGGCCCAACCGTAGAGCCCAAGCCCGATGGCGACGAAGACGAGCGCAGGCCAGGCGGCGCCGACAAGCTGTAAATAATGGCGTGTGACGCCCGAGAATACTTCGCTCACGGAGCGAATGACCGGCAGCTTCCTCATGTGTGATCCCCCCAAAGAACCGGCCGCGCCCCATTCCCGGAACGGTGCATTTACTTTAACGGGCGAGAGCCCGGGGGCAACCTTGAATAAAGATCAGTAATCGCCGGTATCGGGGGCCTGGGTACCGGGCGGGCCGATCAATTCGCGGTAGGCCACCGAAAGAACCGCAATATTCACGACGGCAAAGAAGATGAGCACAAGGCTCAGGATGCCGACCGCGACGACGCTCATGACCGGGCCGCCCTCGAGAAGCGAGCCGGCGACAATCGCCACCAGCACCATGGGCAGAACCACGGAGGCAAAGACGAGCACGAGACGCCAGAAGTTTCCTCTCGTGCGCTCAAGGATGAGGCGCGGGTTCACCGGATCGCCGGCCGACACGGCGGGAAGGAGAAGCGACAGCCGCACCATGAAATAGATGGCGACCATGACGAGCAGCGCGCCGAAGAAGCTGAGCAGAGAGGCCGTCATGTTGGCCGGCATGAAGGCGGGCGTCGCGCCGAGAACGAAACCCGGCACGAAAAGCAGCGTGAGGAAGACGGAGACGACGAGGTAACGCGCCTCGCGGCGGCCGAAGGCGAAGTGAAACCGGCCGGGCGGCGCGTCGCCCATCAGGATGAAGCGGTGCCAGGCGACAGCGATGATCGGCCAGAGAAAGAGCGATGCCAAATTAAGCGCCACCGCGAGCGCACGCTGCTCCTCGACATCGACGAAGACACTGGCGATGGACAGTGCAAGGTAGAGCGAGCCCGGAAGCCAGATGAGACGCACCATCTCATCAAGATGATTCCAGGCGCCGCTATAGGCCTCGCGGATCGTTGCCGTGACATCGAGTTGCGTCGTCATCGGTCACCGTTTCCCAAAATCTTTTCGCGATAGACCTTGTTCTGCGGATCGAGGCTGAGCGCGGTCATATAGTATTTGCGGGCATTGCCGGCGTTGCTGCGGGCCTCGGCGATGGCACCGCGCACATACCAGGCGCCGGCGCTTTTCGGATCGAGGTCGATCGATTTTTGAATGTCTTCGAGGGCGGCGTCGTAGTCGCCCATCTCGCGGAGGGCGTTGGCGCGGTTCTGGTAGAGAAGCGCATCCTTCGGCGCGATACGCAGCGCGCGGGTGTAATCCGCGATGGCGCTTTCATATTCGCCGATCGATTTGTAGGCGACGCCGCGATTGATCAGCGCGGCGATGAGATCGGGATCCGAAAGCTCGCCGGAATCGATGGCGCTCGTGCAATAGAGGATGGCGCCCTTGTAGTCGGCTGAGGCGAATTTCTCGTAGCAAATGTTGTTGTCGCCTATCGCGTCGGCGCCTGCCGGCAGCGGCGCCACCAGCAGGCTCACGAGAACGAGGGCCAATCCAGCTTTCTTCCGCATCTTTCCATCCCGATCATTACGCCGACGGGCAGCCTACCCCGTCCGGCGCATCCGAGAAAGCGGCCAAAAGGGACACAAGGCAGCCCCTTGCCCGGACCCGGCGGCGCTGTTATAGGCACGGCGCAATAAGCGGGCTCTCCGTTGATGGATCATGAGCCCGGTCCGGAGTACCGAAAATGAATGCCAATCCCGTCGTCGCCATTGCGGGCGCGACCGGCGCCGTGGGCGTCGAGATGATCCGCTGCCTCGATGAACGCAACTTCCCGGTGAAGGAGCTGAAGCTGCTGGCCAGCGCGCGCTCGGCCGGCAAGACCATGAAATTCCGGGGCAATGACATTCTCGTCGAGGAGCTCACAGAGGACAGCTTCAGGGGCGTCGATATTGCCTTCTTTTCGGCGGGCGGCGGCATTTCGCGGAAATTCGCGGGAGCCGTGAAGGCGGCAGGCGCGGTGATGATCGACAATTCGTCGGCTTTCCGCATGGACCCCGACGTGCCGCTGGTCATTCCGGAGATCAATCCGGAGGCCGCATTCGATCATAAGGGCATCATCGCCAATCCAAACTGCTCGACCATCATCGCGATCACGCCGCTCTGGCCGATCCACAAGGTGAACCCGGTGAAGCGGCTGGTGGCGGCGACCTATCAGGCGGCGTCGGGCGCGGGCGCGGCGGCGATGGAGGAACTGGAACAGGCGACGCGCGCCTTCCTTTCGGGCGAGCCCTTCGAGCAGAAGATCATTCCGCATCCCTACCCCTTCAACGTGTTCAGCCACAATTCGAATGTGGACCCGGAAACGGGCTACAACGAAGAAGAGCTGAAGATGGTGCACGAGACGAAGAAGATCTTCGCGGACCCCGATATTCGCGTGACGGCGACCTGCGTGCGCGTGCCCGTGTTGCGCGCGCATTCCGAAGCGCTCGACTTCGAATGCGAGAGACCGATCACGCCGCAGGAAGTGCGCGAAATCCTTTCTGGGGCGCCGGGTATCAAGATCGTCGACGATCGCGCGGAAAACTACTTTCCGATGCCGAAGGACGCGTCGGGGCAGGACGACATTCTCGTCGGCCGCATCTGCCAGGACATTTCCGATCCTTCCGGACGGTTGATCGCGATGTTCGTCGCGGGCGACCAGCTTCTGAAAGGTGCCGCGCTCAACGCCGTTCAGATCGGCGAGGTTCTCGTCCGCGCGGCTTAATCCCGATCAGGCGCGCGCGCCGACAAGGGCGAACGAGGCTCCTTGCGGATCGAGCGCCTCGACGATCCAGGCGTCGCCCGGCACCTGATGCGGACCCATTGCGATGCTGCCGCCTTTTTCAGCGATGCGCTTGACCGCGGCGTCGATGTTGTCGACACAGAAATAGAAGTTCCAGCAGGCGGCGGCGCCTTCCGGCGCCTTCATCAGTGCGCCGACCTCCAGCGCCATCAGCTTCTCGGCGGTAAAGCCGATCATCTCGCGCAGCAAATCGGCGTCGGCGCTCTTCTCAACGAGTGAGCGCAGGTTCATCATGTCGTCGCTCATCGGTGGTGTCCCTCAGATTGGTCATAAGCAACCCGACCCTGCCGGAAATCACCGATGGCTATGAAATCCAGCTACGCCGCGCCACGGGACACGATCCATCGCCGCTATCGTCATCTTCTGGATCAATCCACTGCTGTCCGGTTTAAATTTTCCCGGTCTGGTTCAAGCTTTTGATTTTGCGAGCGAAACGCCTGTTCGCCAGCACTCGGGACTCGGAACCGCGAAATCGGGTTTACTGGATCACCCGGATGTCCTGATCGGCTCCGAATTCAGAAAGCCGGGCCGTTTTCAAAACCCAAAA
>JACIYQ010000245.1 GCA_014359855.1 Parvibaculum sp. | reverse complement strand
TTGCCAGCGGGAATGTTTTACTTTTCGACAACAACGGCAACTACAACGGTCCGGCTGGGTCCCGCGTCATGGAGTTCGATCCGGAGACCATGGAAATCGTCTGGCAGTACGAAGGTACGAAAGACGATCCGCTGAAAAGCGTGATTCGCGCTTCGGTGCAGCGTCTCGGTAATGGGAACACGCTCATCACGGAATCGCAGGGCGGCCGCCTCATCGAGGTCAACCCCGAAGGCAAGGTTGTCTGGCAATACGTCAACCCGGTTCGCGGTGGCGAAGGCGACAGGAAACTTCCGATCGTGGTTTGGGGGCGGCGGTATACGCCTTCCGAACTCGACTTCGCGCTCGCGCCCGTCTCTCAATCCAGCGCCGGCGTATACCGGTAAAGGAGAAAGTCATGAAGTTGCGTATCTCTCTCATGATCCTCGTCGCGGTGGCGGGCTACGCCGCGCCTGCGGCGGCCTATGTCGGCCCCGGCGCGGGGCTCAGTGTCGTCAGCGCTTTGATAGGCGTTCTGCTC
Organism: Parvibaculum sp.; assembly: GCA_014359855.1. Lineage (GTDB taxonomy): Bacteria > Pseudomonadota > Alphaproteobacteria > Parvibaculales > Parvibaculaceae > Parvibaculum. Next base: position 7,680 of record JACIYQ010000245.1, on the reverse strand, counting down.
GCCGTCGGGGCCGCCATTGTGTTCGTTATCGGCTGGCCGATCCGCCGCATGCTACGCCGCCGGAAACTGGCGGCGACGCGGAGATTGGCGCAGCAGGAGACGCGGTCCTCCTCCATGCAATAGCGAGGTGTGCCGTGCCGATGGGTCTGTTCGATCTTCCTGCGCCGGTCTTTCGCGGCGTCGAGATGCTGATGTCTCCCCTGCCGGCCGCGGCAAGGCTCGTTGTCTGGGCCATGGTGGCGGCGGCGCTTTCCATGTGGCTCTACAAGCTTCTCTCGCCGCAGAGGCGTCTTGCCGCCGCGGAAACAGAAGCGCTTGCGGCGCGGCGGGAACTCAATGCATTCGACGGCGACATGGACGAGGCCTGGCCCCTCATCGCGCGCATGTTCCGGAGCGCCTGGGCGCGCGTTACGCTCGCTCTGCCCTCGGCGCTTGTGGCCTCGCTGCCGATCATTGCGCTCATCGTCTGGTTGTCCAACGATTATGGCTATCGTTTTCCCGGCGAGAGCGAACATGCCGCGGCGACGGTGGCACCCGTTGGCTATCAGGCCGCCATCGTCCAGCGCGGCGGCGAGGGCAGACGTGTCGTGGTGCGTGCGCCGGAAGGCGACATCGTCTCCGATGTCGCCATGGGTGCGCCGGTCCCCGTCATCGAGAAGCGCCGGTGGTGGAACTGGCTGATCGCGAATCCCGCCGGATATCTCCCCGAAGGCGTGCCGGTCGACCGGGTCGAGGTGGCGCTCCCCGCACTTGAAGTGTTGCCCGTCGGGCCTTCCTGGCTGCGTGGCTGGGAGGTATTTTTCTTTGGGCTCTTCCTGCTCTTTTCGTTGGTCATCAAGAAAGCCGGGAGGATCGCATGAGCGTCCAGGCACATGTGACGAAGCAAGGTCCTTCCGCTGCGGACAAGTTCGCCGTTACGCCCTGGATAGATGTGATGGGCCGCATTCTCTACGGCCGTCCGAAACTCATGCAGTCGCTCGCGAAGATCGAGACACGTCTCTTCGAGGACCGCTTCGACGGCATTCCCGTTCGCGCGCCCGTCTGGGTCAGCGGTCTTGCACGCAGCGGCAGCACGGTCCTGCTCGAACTTCTCGCGGACCACCCCCAGGTGGCGACACATCGTTATCGCGATTTTCCGCCCCTCTTCACGCCGATCCTCTGGAACAAGCTCGTCGACTACATGCCGTTCAAGGAAGACACGCCGGAAGAGCGCGCGCACAAGGACGGCATCTATGTTACCTCGGAGAGCCCGGAAGCTTTTGAAGAGCCGATCTGGATGAGTTTCTTTCAGCATCTCCACAAGCGTCTCTGGAACGAAACCTTCGGTGGCGATGCGTTACATCCGGAATTCGAGGATTTCCTGCGAGCGCATATTCGCAAGCTTCTCTTCGTGCGCGGCGGCGAGCGCTATCTCGCCAAGGCGAACTACAATATCACGCGGCTCGACTATCTGTTGCGCATGTTTCCCGATGCGCGCTTCGTCGTTCCCGTGCGCGGGCCCATCTGGCATGTCGCCTCGCTGATGAAGCAGCATCGTCTGTTCGTGAAAGGTGAAGTGGAGCATCCCGAATCCCGGGCGCATCTTGCGCGCGCCGGACATTTCGAATTCGGGCTCGACCGTGCGCCGGTCAATTGCGGCAGTGAGGCGGCTGCGACGGAAATCGCCGATCTGTGGGCAGAAGGCCGCGAGGCCGAAGGCTGGGCGCTCCAGTGGCGCGAGGTCTACGGCTATCTCGCCGAGCGGATCGACGCAAACCCGGCGCTTGCGGAGGCGGTGCTCGTGGTGCGCTACGAAGATCTCTGCGAGCAGCCGGGCGCGGTGATGGCGCGGATACTCGATCATTGCGGGCTCGGCTATTCGGAGGCTCTCGTGGAGCGGGCGCAAACCCGTCTGCACGTGCCGGACTACTACCAGCCCGAATTCTCGCCGGAAGACCTCCACGCCATCCGTGATCGCACGGCCCCGGTCGCGCGCTATTTCGGCTACGGGCCGGGCTCCTGAATGCGGGAAACGCCGAGCCTCAGGAAATGCCCGTGAGCCCGTTGCCGACGGGATCGCTTGCCGCGTCGAGCACGCGCTGGCCGCCGCCCACCACGAGAATATGTCGGCCCGCGAGCCTTCCGCATCCCGGCGCCTTGCCTTCCGATTCCGGCGGCAGCGGCCTTACATAGCCTTCCTTCTCAGCCATGGCTTTCCATGCTCCGCCTGATTTCGTCGAGGCCACTCGTGGCAATATCCGTCTCCTCGAGTTCGATCTCGAATGTTTCGAGGTAACGGCAGACGAGAAGATAGATGCCGATGATGATGACGAGTTCCTGCATCCCGGCGTCTCCGAGATGCTTTCTCGCCTCGGCGAAGAGCGTCGCATCCGCCTTCACATTCGCGACCTGATCGTCGGTGAAGGCGAGGACGGCGTTTTCCGCCTCGCTGAAGAGGGGCGAGGGCAGTGTGCCTTCGGCCGCCGCTATCCGTTTCGGGCTCATGCCCAGCATCCCCGAGACACGGCGGTGCTGATGCTGCTCATAGCCCGATCCGCACAGATGGCCGACGCGCAGGATCACCAGTTCGCGAAGTTCTGCGTCGAGAAGCCCTTCGTTCAGATAGGCATTGATCAGCGCCATGAAGGGCACGAAGGAGGGACCGCTGCCCGCGAGCATGCGGAAAATGTTGAGTTGCGGGAGCCGCGCGGCGAGTTCGCGCGCCGCGGGCGGCAGGGTGGCAGAGTCGGGATAGGGAAGGCGCGCCATCGCCGTCAGTCCTGCATGCCGGGCAGCTTCACGCCCGACTTGTGGCCCGGTTCCTCGATATCGACGTCGAAGGTTTCGAGGAAATTCGAGACGAGCGTGTAGAAGCCGATGGTGATGATGAGTTCCTGAAGCTGCTTGTAGCCGAGTTTTTCCGCCAACGGATTGAAGGTCGCGTCGGAGGCGCGCGTGTTCTTCACCACGTCGTCGGTGAAGCGCATGACCTGGCGTTGCGTCTCGTCGAAGACCTTCGCTTCCGGTCCCTCGTGGATCGCCTTGATGAGTTCCTCGGACATGCCGATCTTCCGGGAAATTTCCTCGTGCTGGTAGACCTCGTATGTCGAACCGCGCAGCACGCCCGTCCGCACGATCGCGATTTCGCGCAGCACCGGATCGAGGTCGCCGTGAATCAGGATCTCGTTTCCGAGCTTGATGAAACCGTCGATCATGTCGCCCGAATGGCCGAGCATCCGGAAGATGTTGAGGTTCGGCAGCTTCTCATAGGTTTTCGCTGCGCGGCCGGCCGCCTTTGCCGTGTCGAAATAGGGGATGCGGGCCATGCTCGCATGTTCCTTCCCTGAGTGTTGTTTTCTTTGCCGGGCAGTCTAACCCGCGCCGGCGCTGCGTCCAGCCGCATTCCCCTTTTGGGCGCTTCCGGCTTCTCTTGCCCCGCCCGCAAGGGTGGCTACACTGGCGCACAAGAGAACCCGAAAAGGGCTGCCGGTAATGGCATGAACGCGCCGGGGCGGAGGGCCTGCCCGCGCGAAACGGCACCATTGCCGAGAAATCTGGAGAGGAAACGACGTCATGTTCGACGCCGAACGGATCAAATGTGTTGCAGACGTTACGCGCGCGCAGGCCGCCGCAACGACTGGCAATCCTTCGACGCCTGGCGCGGGTGGCGGCAAAAATCGCCGCCGGCTGCGGTTCCGTTCCGGCAAAGCTTGCCGGGACGCGGCAGGCGGTTGGCTGACATCACTCTAAGTCGTTGATTTTCCTTGCATCTGCCGGTTGGTCCGGCGGTTGCAATCCGGTTGGCAAACAAGTCCAACCGGAGACCCCGAGACATGATCACCGATCGCGAAATCAACCTGCTCGCCGCCTATATGGTCGACACGCATGGCCGCAAGGCGCTTTCCTATGCCGATACGGCGGTTTGCGAGCTTGAGCAGATCGGTGAGAAAATGCGCGCGGATGCCTGGCGGATGCTGCGCGTCGTGGTCGAGGACATGGTCGAAGGCCGCCGCAGCCGCGAGGGCGAGGTTCTCCACTGACCCTGCCTTGACGCCGGGGCGGTGCGGGTTTGCCGCGCCGCCGCAAACTTGCCGCTTGGCGTGTCCGGCGCCCGGCGGATAAAAGGGTCCCTCGCGACAATAACAAGGCGGGGAGGACCACCGGGCATGTCACTCGATCCACAGGTGAAGGCGCTGCTCGAACAGCTCGGTGCCGATCCCGAGGCGCCGCGCCTCATCGACCTGCCGCCCGCGGGCGGCCGCGAGATGTACCGCGCGATGGCGAGCATGCTCGATCTTCAGGGCGTCGCCATCGGCAAGATCGAGGACCGCACCATTCCGGGCCCCGCAGGCGACATTCCCGTCCGCCTCTACACGCCCGTTGCCGCAGGCGGAACCTGCCCCGCGCTCGTCTATTATCACGGCGGCGGCTGGGTGATCGGCGATCTCGATACGCATGACGCGCTCTGCCGCACGCTCGCCAACGAGGCGGGCTGCAAGGTGATCGCGGTTGATTACCGCCTTGCGCCGGAACATCCCTTTCCCGCTGCCTTCGACGATTCCTATGCGGCGGTAAAATGGGTCGAGGCGAACGCATCCGAGATCGGCATCGATCCGAACCGCATCGCGGTCGCGGGCGACAGCGCGGGCGGCAATCTTGCCGCCGCCGTCTGCCAGAAGGCGAAGGCCGAAAAGACGCCGCGGATCGCCTTCCAGCTTCTCATCTATCCGGTGACGGACGCGCCGCGCGGCACGCAGTCCTACAAGGATTTCGCCGAAGGCTATTTCCTCGAAGCCGACGGCATGGACTGGTTCTGGAATCATTACGTGACGAGCGCGGGCGCCGACCCGAAGGATACGCGCGCCGCGCCGATTCATGCGGCATCGCTGGCGGGACTTCCGCGCGCCTATGTCGTCACCGCCGGTTTCGACGTGCTGCGCGATGAGGGCAAGGCTTATGCGGAAGCCCTCAGGAAGGCCGGTGTCGAAGTAGAGTATGTGAACTACGAAGGCATGATTCACGGCTTCTTCAACCTGCAGGGCGCGCTCGACGTATCGCGCGATGCGGTGAAGGCGGCGGCAAAGGCGCTCCGCGAGGCGCTCGCCTGAACGAACTCCTCGACGAAGGAAGCAAGAGAGGCGGCGACGTGAGCGCCGCCTTTTTTTGCGCGCGCCTCGTCCCCGTCGCGGAACTTGCCGGTCTTTACCAGCACGCCTGCAAGCCCCGCGGCGATGGCGCCCTCGACGTCGCTTTCGACATCGTCGCCCACCATTGCCACCTTCTGCGGCGCGAGCGTGAGGGCATCTGCCGCCGCCAGGAAGAAGTCACGGGCGGGCTTGCCGATCAGCACAGCTTCCACCTCCGCTGCATATTCGAGTGCGGCGACGAAGGGACCCGCGTCGAGTTCGAGGCCCTGCGACCCGCGAAAGAAGCGGTTCTTTCCCAGCGCATAAAGCTTGCCCCCGCCGATCAGCACATTGAAGGCGCGGTTCATGTTCTCGAAGGTGAAATGTTTGCCCGCATCGCCGATCAGCACTGCGTCGGGTGCCGGCGCTTCCGGCGGGCAGTCGGGCAGGAGGTCGGGATGCACCAGAAGATGCGGTCTCGCGCCATCGCGCCGCAGCACCGCGATCGCGGCGCTGGCGGGCGTCACGATCTCCCCTTCGTCCACCGTAAAGCCGAAGCCGCGCAGCTTGTGTGCCAATGCCGTGCGTGTCGTTCGCGTCGTATTGGTCAGCAGCCGGAAGGGGATGCGGGCCTTGCGGAGCCTTGCCAGCGCCTCCACGGAGCCATCCATGGCTTCGTCGCCCTGATAGAGCACGCCGCCTGCATCGATGAGCAGGCCCTCGATATCCCGGAGCGGCTTCGGTTCCGGCGCCATGCATGACCTCGCGTCTTTCTGCCGTTCCTCGCCGTTTGGCCTCCCGCTCTGATCCCCGGTCAAAAGTCTAGGGCGGGAATGGAATGCGGCACAAGCATACGCTATAGAACGAAAAAGGCTTTTCACAACCGTCCCCGGGGAAACCGCCATGCCCGCGCTGCGTTCGCCGCTCATCCATCCGTTCTCGAATTTCGATGTGCCGCATCTTCTGCGTGTCCATGCCGAGGCGCGGCCGGATCATCCCTTCCTCGTCTGGGAGCCCTTCGAGGGCGAAACCCGCATCTGGTCCTATGCGCGTTTCGAGCATGAGGTGCGCCAGGTCGCGGCAGGCCTGAAGAAGCGCGGCGTGAAGCAGGGCGAGCGCGTTCTCATCCATCTCGACAACTGCCCGGAAAGCCTCATCGCCTGGTATGCCTGCGCGCATCTCGGCGCCGTCGCCGTCACCACCAATGCGCGGTCCGTCGCCGACGATCTCGTCTATTTCAGCGGCCATGCCGACGTCGTCGGCGCGATCACGCAGCCGGCCTTTGCCTCGCTCGTCGCCTCTTCCTGCGCACACATCGAATGGCTCGCCGTCACCGAAACGGATAATGGCGCCACCCCGCAAGACAATACCCGCCCGCCGAAGTCCGAAAGCTTCGCCGCGCTTTACGGCGATGCGTCGGACGTGCCGCTGCGTGCGCCGCACCCCATGCTGCCCGTCGGTATTCAGTACACGTCGGGCACGACCTCGCGGCCCAAGGGCGTCGTCTGGACCCATGCGAATGCGCTCTGGGGTGCGAAACTCTGCGCGATGCACGAAGACCTGCGGCAGTCGGATGTCCATCTCACTTATCTGCCGCTCTTCCACACCAATGCGCAGGCCTATTCCGTGCTCGCCGCGTTGTGGGTTGGCGCGACGATCGTGTTGCAACCGCGCTTCTCGGCCTCGCGCTTCTGGTCCGTCTCGCAGAAACATGGCTGCACATGGACCTCGATGGTTCCCTTCTGCGTGCGCGCGCTGATGGGGCAGGAGAAGCCGAAGTCGCATGCCTACCGCTATTGGGGCAACGGCATTTCCGCGCCGCCCACCGACGAGTATTTCGGCATCAAGACCATCGGCTGGTGGGGCATGACGGAAACGATCACGCATGGCATTGTCGGCGACATCCACCTGCCGAACCGGCCCATGTCCATCGGCAAGCCCGCCACCTCCTACGAGATCGCGATCCTGCGCGACGGCGGTGAGCCGGTCGAGCCCGGCGAGACCGGCAATCTTCTCGTGCGCGGCGTTCCCGGCCTCTCGCTCTTCCTCGAATATCTGAACAATGAGGAAGCGACGGCCAAGAGCTTCGACGAGCAGGGCTATTTCATCACCAGCGACCGCGTGACGCTTGGCGAGGACGGTTTCATCTCCTTTGCCGACCGCGACAAGGATATGCTGAAGGTGGGCGGCGAGAACGTCGCCGCTTCCGAGATCGAGCGTGTCGTCATGACCGTTCCGGGCATCCGGGAATGCGCCGTCGTCGCCAGGCGCGACCCGATGCTCGACGAGGTGCCTGTCGTCTTCGTTCTCGTGCCGGGCGGGGAGGCCGCCGCGCCGAAAGACCTCGTCGAAAAGATCGGCGAGGCCTGCGCCAGGGGGCTTGCGGACTTCAAGCGGCCGCGCGACATTCGGATTGTCGCCGAGCTGCCGCGCTCGACGCTCGAAAAGATAGCAAAGGCCGAACTCCGCCGGATCGTCGACGAAGGATAGGCGCAACCGGGGGACAGGAAACTGGCCACAAGCGGAAAGACCTCGCCGTCGCAACTCCTCATGCCGAAACTCGTCACCGTCCTCA
>JACIYQ010000244.1 GCA_014359855.1 Parvibaculum sp. | reverse complement strand
GGGAAGGTAACATCATGTGGACCGATGAACGCGTGGAACTGCTGAAGAAGCTGTGGGCCGAAGGCCTGAGCGCCAGCCAGGTCGCCAAGCAGCTCGGCGGCGTGACCCGTAATGCCGTGATCGGCAAGGTGCATCGTCTGGGGCTTTCCGGGCGGGCCACGCCGAGCCGCCCTGCCCGTGCACGCCCGCAGGCGCCCCGCACGCTCGTTCGCGGGCAGCCCGATCCGCTGACGGCGGAGATGCGCGAGGAAGAGCAGCAGCGCAGCCAGAGCGCCCGGAAGGCCGAGGCGGCACATGTCGAGGAGCGCGGGCTCGAACCCGTGCAGCGGACGACGGTGCTCACCTTGACCGAGCACACCTGCAAATGGCCGATCGGCGACCCGGGCCGGCCGGGCTTCCATTTCTGCGGCCGTGGCGCCGACCATGGCTCTCCCTATTGCACCGAGCATGCGCGCCTGGCCTACCAGCCCGTGCAGGCACGGCGGAACCGCGAGCGTGACCGGATGCGCAAGGACCGGCTGGTCAGCTGACGGCGCACAAGACCTGCTTCCGGCGGGCAACCGGGGGGACCTGAGGGGAAGGAACCGGCATCCACAGAAGGTGGGTGCCGGTTTTTTTGTATGGAGGCCTGAAGGCCGTCAGCCGTGGAACTGCTCGTCCAGCGAGTAGCCTGCGGAACGGACGGTGCGAATCGGGTCCTTTTCGCCCTTCTGGCTCAGCGCCTTGCGAAGGCGGCCGACATGCACATCGACGGTGCGCGCCTCGACATAGACATCGGACCCCCAGACGGCGTCGAGCAACTGCTCGCGGCTGAAGACGCGGCCCGGATACTGGATCAGGTGGTCGAGCAGGCGATACTCGGTCGGTCCGAGATGAACCTCGCGCTCGCCACGGCGCACGCGATGCGCCGCACGGTCGATGATGATGTCGCCGAAGGTAACGAGATCCTCGGTGAGCGCCGGGCGGATGCGCCGCATGACGGCGCGGATGCGGGCGAGAAGCTCCGTCATCGAGAATGGCTTCGTCACGTAATCGTCGGCCCCCGTGTCGAGGCCGCGAATGCGATCCGTCTCCTCGCCGCGTGCCGTGATCATGATGATCGGCACATTGCGGGTTTCGGCCCGGCCGCGCAGACGGCGGCAAAGCTCGATGCCCGAGAGGCCCGGCAACATCCAGTCGAGAAGGATGAGGTCCGGCGCCGTCTCGCGAATCATCAGGTCCGCCTCCTCGCCATCGGCGGCCGCCATCACCTTGTAGCCTTCCTTGTCGAGGTTGTACTGGAGGAGCGTGGAAAGCGCTTCCTCATCCTCGACGATCATGACGGTCGGTTTCATTCTGCGTTCAAACTGGCTGCGCTCGGATTGTCCCTGGTCGGCACTTTCGGACAAGGAACGAATCTTTTCCAAGCTTTCCATTGAAGCCTGACCCTGTTCACCGCGACGGGCAAGCGTTATTCCCATGGCTCAGATGCCTCCTCTAGCTGCCGCTCTGCACGGCTGTGGTACTCGTCGTGTCGCCCTTCGGACGTTCATCGCTCACCCATTCGCCGGTCACGAGATAGCTGATGGTTTCGGCGATGTTGGTCGCGTGGTCGCCGATGCGCTCGATGTTCTTCGCCACGAAGAGCAGATGGGTCGAGACACCGATCGTCCGCGGATCTTCCATCATGTAGGTCAGGAGTTCGCGGAAGACGGAGTTGTACATCGCGTCGATTTCCTCGTCGTCGCGCCACACTTCCATCGCTGCCTGCGCTTCGCGGCTCGAATAGGCGTCCAGCACATGCTTGAGCTGGCGCTGGGCGAGACGGCCCATGCGCGAGATGCCCTGGATAAGCCGGTTCGTCCCTTCAAAGTCGTTCTGCAGTACCATCGCGCGCTTGGCGATGTTCTTGGCGAGGTCGCCGATGCGCTCGAGATCGATCGAAATCTTGATCGCCGCGATTGCCTCGCGAAGGTCGGTCGCCATCGGCTGGCGCAGCGCGATCATGCGGATCGCATGCGCCTCGATCTCCGCTTCCAGCGCGTCGATGCGCTGATCCTCGCGGATCGTGCGCTCGGCAAGCTGCGTATCGCGGCGGACGACCGCTTCGATGGCGGCGGAAAGCTGGGCCTCGGTGAGCCCGCCCATCTGCGCAATGTTCGCGGCGAGCGCGTCGAGCTCTTCCTGGAAGGATTTTACCGTATGCTGGGTCACGCCCAATTCTCCTGTTGGCCTCGGAACACTTGTCCGCCGGCGCGCGTCAGCCGAAGCGGCCCGTGATATAGTCCTGCGTGCGCTGATCGCTCGGGTTGGTGAACATCTTGTCGGTCTCGTCCACCTCGATGAGTTTGCCGAGATGAAAGAAGGCAGCCTTCTGAGAAACACGCGCTGCCTGCTGCATGGAGTGTGTCACGATGACGATCGTGTACTGCGCTCTCAGTTCATCGATCAGTTCCTCGACCTTGGCGGTCGCGATCGGGTCGAGCGCCGAGCAAGGCTCATCCATCAGGATGATGTCCGGATCCACGGCAATCGCGCGCGCGATGCACAGACGCTGCTGCTGGCCGCCAGACAGGCCCGTGCCCGGCTGGTCGAGGCGATCCTTCACCTCGTTCCAGAGGGCCGCACGCTGGAGGCTCCGCTCCACGATCTCGTCCATCGCGGAACCCGCCTTCGCCACGCCGTGAATGCGGGGACCATAGGCGATGTTGTCGTAGATCGACTTCGGAAACGGGTTCGGCTTCTGAAAAACCATGCCGACGCGGGCACGCAGAAGGACCGGATCGATTTTCGGATCGTAGATATTCGCGCCGTCGATCTCGATCGTTCCCTTCACGCTGCATATGTCGATCGTATCGTTCATACGATTGATGCAGCGCAGGAAGGTCGATTTTCCGCAACCGGACGGGCCGATGAAAGCCATGACCTGCCGTTCGGGAATGTCGATCGAAACATCGAACAGCGCCTGTTTGTCGCCGTAGAAAACCGAGACCTTGCTCGCCGCGATTTTCGTTTCGTGCCCGGCCTTCGCGGTCGACACCGCCTTCGCCAGCGCACCTGCTTCTTCGGCCGTCTTGTTCATAACCATCCCCGACGCTTCAGTGGTATCCAGCATTGTCATGTCACCACCTTCTTTCAAACCGTTTACGCATGTAAATCGCGATTGCGTTCATGCAAACAAGGAACGCGAGCAGAACGATGATCGCCGCCGAGGTGCGGGACGTGAATCCGCGCTCCGGGCTGTCCGCCCAGATGTATATCTGGGTCGGAAGGGCCGTCGAGGGATTGAACATGCTGTCCGGAGCGGCGGTGATAAATGCGTTCATGCCGATCAGGAGGAGCGGCGCCGTTTCGCCGAGCGCCTGGGCAAGACCGATGATCGTGCCCGTCAGAATGCCCGGCATGGCGAGCGGCAGAACGTGATGCCCGACCGTCTGCATTCTGGAGGCGCCGACACCGATGGCGGCCTCGCGGATCGAGGGTGGCACGGCCTTCAGCGCGGCGCGCGTCGCAATGATGATCGTCGGCAGCGTCATCAGGGAGAGCACGAGGCCGCCGACAATAGGCGCCGAGCGCGGCATGCCGAAGAAATTGAGAAAGACCGCGAGGCCGAGCAGACCGAAAACGATCGACGGTACGGCGGCGAGATTGTTGATGTTGACCTCGATGAGATCGGTGAAGCGGTTCTTCGGCGCGAATTCCTCGAGATAGACGGCCGCGGCGATGCCGACGGGGAAGCTGACGAGGAAACAGATCAGCAGCGCATAGAAGGAGCCGACAAGAGCGCCCCACAGGCCGGCGAGTTCCGGAAAGCGGCTGTCTGCATTGAAGATCAGCCCCCAGTTCAGCGGCGCGGAAATGCGGCCCTGTTCGACCAGGCGGTCGTACCAGCCGATCTGCTCGTCGCTGACGCGGCGCTGCTCGCGCGGGAGATCGCGGTCGATCACACCCTTGTGGAGCTGGTCGCCGATGTCCGACAGAGGAAACGTGATCTCGAAGGTGCGGCCGATCAGTGACGTGTCGGCAACCACCTTGTCTCGGAGCGCATACTGGCCGCCATTGCTGAAGAGCTGGCGCAGTTCCCTGATCTCGCGCGGCGTATCGACCTCCGGGAAAATCCGCGCGACGGACTCGTTCAGGATCTTCTGATAGCTGCCGCCGCGCGGATCCGAAGCATCCACCGCGCCTTCCGGTACCTCGACATTCAACGTCACCACGGTCTGCGTAACGGCGGGTACCGCCGTGATCGCAATCGTGCCGACAAGCGTCATCAGCATGGCGAGCGCGAAAACGATCGCGGCAACGCCATAGGCGCGCAAACGCCGGTCGGCGGCGTGACGGCGTTTCAGCTTCGCATCCGGCTCGTACCAGGCGCGCCTGCCCGTTCCCTGTGTGGCGGTATCACTCATAGCGTTCCCGATAGCGCTTGACGACCTGGAGCGCGAGGATGTTGAGCGCCAGTGTCGAGATGAAAAGGACAAGACCGAGGCCAAAGGCGGCGAGCGTCTTGGGGCTGTCGAATTCCGTGTCGCCGGTAAGCAACATCACGATCTGCACCGTGACGGTCGTCACGCCTTCGAGCGGGTTGACCGTCAGGGTTGCGGTGAGGCCGGCCGCCATGACCACGATCATGGTTTCGCCAATGGCGCGGCTCACGGCCAGAAGGACACCGCCGACAATGCCCGGAAGCGCGGCGGGCAGGAGCACCTGGCGGATCGTTTCCGCCTTGGTCGCTCCGAGCGCATAGGCGCCGTCGCGCATGGACTGGGGGACGGCGGTAATCGCATCGTCCGAGAAGGACGAGATGAAGGGAATGATCATGATGCCCATGACGCCACCGGCAGCGAGCGCGCTGTTGGAGGCGACGCTGAGGCCGAGGGAGGTGCCGAAGTCGCGGATGAAGGGCGCCACGGTCAGCACAGCGAAGAAGCCGTAGACGATGGTCGGTATGCCCGCGAGAATTTCGAGCAACGGCTTCACGATCGCGCGGATGCGCTTGTCGGCATATTCGACGAGATAGATTGCCGAGAAGAGACCTACCGGCAGAGCCACGAGCATGGCGATGACGCTGATGAAGATCGTTCCCCAGAAGACGGGAACCGCACCGAACGCGCCGGTGGAGGCGACCTGGTCGGCGCGGATCGGTGTCTGCGGGCTCCAGTTCAGTCCGAACAGGAACTCGACAACCGGCACACGCGCGAAGAAGGAAAGGCTCTCGATGACGAGCGAGAGAATGATACCGAGCGTGGTGAGAATGGCGAGGATCGAGCAGATAATCAGCAGCCAGCGGAGAATGCCGTCGACGCGGTTGCGGGCCCTGAAGTCGGGCGAGAGGCGCGACCGCGCGAAGGCGATGCCGGCAACGGCCGCCGCGAGGGTGCACACCACCATGGCAAGCGAAGCCGTGTTCTGCATCGACTGGTAGCGCGCAGCGGCATCGATCGTGGCCTGATCGGGTGTGCCGAATATGCGCCCTGCCGCAACATTCTTGATTTCGCCGAGCATCAGCGAAATTCGGGCCGGCGTCGCGCCTTCCGTCAGGTGCGACGGCAGGCTTGCCAGCAGCAGCTGATCGACGACCGTGCTCTGGGCCGCCATCCAGACGAGGACGAGAAGAAGGGCAGGCAGTCCGCACCAGAGCGCGACGAAATAGCCGTGATAGGGCGGGATCGAGTGAAGATTGTTGCCTGCCGTCTTCAGGTTCGCCGCACTGGAACGGCCGAGCAGGTATCCGACAAATGCCAGGGCCAGAACGATCGCGAAGAGCAGCGTGACGGACATGAATTTCGGCCCTGAAGGAGTGAGGGTCACCCGGCGCCCGAAAGCGCCGGATGAGATCGTTTCGTTACTTCGGCGCAGCCATGTCCGTGCCGCTCGTGGCGGCCTTGCGGACGGCTTCGCGCTTCTCGGCGGAGAGCGGGATCAGACCGCGCTCGGAGAGATAGCCGCCATCGCCCATCGAGTCTTCGCTGACATACTCGGCAACGAATTCGTTGAGGCCGGGGATCACGCCGCGATGCGCATTCTTCACATAGAAGAAGAGCGGGCGGGAGACCTTGTAGGAGCCGTCGGCGATCGTCCCGGTGCTCGGCGCAACGCCCTCGACCATCACACCCTGCAGCTTGTCCTGGTTCTCGTAGAGGAAGGAGTAGCCGAAGATGCCGTAGGCGCTCGGATCGGACTCGAGGCGCTGGACAATGAGGTTGTCGTTTTCGCCTGCTTCGACGAACGGGCCGTCGGTGCGCATGCGCTGGCAGACTTCCTTCTTGGCGTCCTTTTCAAGCGCCGCGATGGCCGGGAACTCTTCGCAGCCTTCCTCCATCACGAGTTCGACGAAGGCGTCACGCGTGCCGGATGTGGGCGGCGGGCCGAAGACCTCGATCTTGGTGTCCGGAAGCGACTTGTCGATCTCGCTCCACTTCTTGTAGGGATTGTCGACGATCTTGCCGCCGACTTCGACCTTCGCGGCAAGCGCCTGGAAGAGCTGCGCCTTCGTCAGGTCGAGTTCGGTGCCCTTGCGGGAAACCGCGATGGAGAGACCGTCATAACCGATGAGCACTTCGGTGACGCTCTTCACGCCGTTTGCCTGGCAAGCTTCGTACTCGGACGCCTTCATGGCGCGCGAGGCGCCCGTGATGTCGGGATGCTCGGCGCCGATACCGCCGCAGAAAATCTTCATGCCGCCGCCCGTGCCGGTCGATTCGACGACCGGAGCCGGGCTGCCGGTCTCGTTCGCGAACTGCTCCGACACGGCCTGCGTGTAGGGGAACACCGTCGAGGAGCCGACAATCGAAATCTGGTCGCGGGCGTGAGCGACGCCGGCCACCGAAAGAGCAGCAACGGCAACCGTCGCGGCCATCGTCAGGGATTTGAGTTTCACGTTCATTCTCCAGTCATGTGAATGCCGGGCACCGGGCAAACACGTCAGCCCCCCAGCGCGCCCGAGCCTTTGAGTGAATTCGCCAGGTGAATTCGAATGGCTGCAAACCTTCAGGCGGGCGCACGCTAGCGGGGCGTCGCAAAAGGTTTACGACGGTTCCATGACAGTTTTGCGAATGTCAGAAAAACAACTATTTCACTATTGGGGCGCGACCGGCAGCAGGACCGAAAAAGACGAGCCCTGGCCGAGTTCGCTTTCGATCGAAAGCGTACCCTGATGGCGGTTCACGATGTGCTTCACGATGGCAAGCCCGAGGCCGGTTCCGCCGCGAGCACGGCTTGCCGCGGGGTCGACGCGATAGAAGCGTTCCGTCAGCCGGGGGATGTGCTCCTTCGCGATGCCGGGTCCGTAGTCGCGGACGGTGAGGCGGACGACAGGCTTGCCGCCCTTTGCGTCCGGCGAGAGAGAAATGTCGATGCGTTTTCCCGAGCGGCCATAGCGCAGCGCATTGTCGGCGAGGTTCTGGACGACCTGCGCGAGTTCGTCGCGATCCCCCATCACCTTCGGAAGAGACGCGGGCGCGGTGACGCCGATCTCGACACCGTATTGATCCGCGAGAGGGCTCAGCCCGTCCGTCACGTCGCTGACGACGCCGAAGAGATCGACCGCATCGGAAGGCCGCACATGCTCGCGCAACTCGATGCGCGACAGCGAGAGCAGGTCCTCGATCAGCCGGCGCATACGCGTCGCCTGATCCGCCATGATGCCGAGAAATTTGTCGCGCGCTTCGGGGTCGTCCTTCGCATGACCGCGCAGCGTGTCGATGAAACCGGACAGCGAGGCGAGCGGCGTTTTCAATTCATGGCTTGCGAAAGCGACGAAGTCCGCGCGCATGGCCTCGATGCGGCACGCCTCGGTGACATCGCGCAGCAGAACCAGAATCTGCTTCGATGCCGAACCGCCCTGCGCGGCGACGGGTGCGACGAAGGCGCTGTAGTTCCGCTGCACGGGGACAGGGACGGTATATTCGATGGTGCGTACGGCGCCGTCCCGGATGACAGCATTGATCGCTTCGATGAGCGGCGCACTGCGCAGCACCGTTGCGACATGGCGTCCGATGACGCTCTTTCCGAGGAGCGGTTCCGCCGCGCCATTTGCGTAGAGGACACGGCCTGCGTCGTCCACGACGACGAGCGGATCCGGCAGGCGATCGAGGAGCGCCATGGCGGTGCCGCCGACAAGCACCGATGCGTCCTCGTCCCGCACGGAGCCGATGCGAATGGGCGAGGTCTCACCGATTGCCATCAGCCTCGTCGCGGCAACGCCCGCGAGGAGGAGAAAGGAAACGACGGCGGCAACGGGATGCAGCGCCCCGGAAAGCGCCAGCAACAGGAAGATCACAGCGGCAGAACCAACAAACGTGCGCGTGCCCGTCCACCGGACAGCGAAGTCCCGCAGTCTCGCCTTGCCGCGCACCAGCCTCGAACCGCCTTCCGCCGCCGCCATTCTCTCTACCGTCAGACTCAGAAATCCCAACTCATGTCATCGTGGTAGCACTTGAGCACGGATTTCGCGATGACAATACGATGAACCTCGTCCGGCCCATCGGCAAGGAGGCGTGTCGCGTGTCCGCCGGACGACAAAAGAAAGCGTTACGCGACGTGACAATCGCATGAATATGCCTAGGCTGGCCCCAAGCCAAACGGCCAACAGAGACAGGGCGGCAATGACGACGATCAGCGGTAAACTGGCGGTAGTGACGGGCGCGGCGAGCGGCATCGGTAGAGGCACGGCAATCGAGCTTGCGAAGCGTGGCGCACGGCTTGCCATTTCCGATCTCGACCGGGCGGGGCTCGCGGAAACGGCGAAACGCATTGAAGCAATCGGCGGCAAGGTTTCGACCTATCTCCTGGACGTCGCCGACCGCGATGCCGTCTATGCCTTCGCGCAGGAAATCGAAAGCGCGCATGGCGGCGCCGACATCGTGATCAACAATGCGGGCGTGGCACAGATCGCACGCGTGGACGAGCTGTCCTACGAAGACTTCGAATGGGTCATGAATATCGACTTCTGGGGCATGGTCTACGGCACCAAGGCCTTCCTGCCGCAAATCCGGAAGAAGGGCGAGGGCCACATCGTCAATGTGTCGAGCATTTTCGGCATCATCTCGGTGCCGAGCCAGGCGGCCTATAACTCCGCCAAGTTCGCGATCCGCGGCTTTACCGAAGCACTGCGTCACGAAATGAAGGGTACACGGATCAACGTGTCCTGCGTGCATCCAGGCGGCATCAAGACGAACATCATACGCAATGCACGCTTCCCGCAGAGCACGCAGGCGACGGCGCGCGAAGAGGCGGCATCGGGATTCGACAAGCTTGCGCGGACAACGCCCGAGAAGGCAGGCGAAACGATCGTGAACGGGATCGCGAAGGACAAGGGCCGCATCCTGATTGGAATGGACGCGAAGATCATCGACCTGCTGCAGCGGATACTGCCTTCTTCCTACGGCAAGATCATGTTCCGGCGCGAGATCGGGCCGCTCTCCGGCGCGGCTGAAACGGGCGAAGCGAAGGCCTGATTTTCCATCGTCTGTCTACGGACAGTTTGACGTTACCTGTCCCCTCAGGCGGGGACAAGTACGGACGGCTGCCATCGAAATGTCACCGAACCGTCAAGAACGGCGGCGATATCCCCGGTAGCGGGGACAAGTCCCTGCCCCGCTCAGCGCGGCAAGTTGCGGGCGAGAGCGCGGCGGGCCCTTCAAGCCGGGCGTTGCGAACGACGTCATCTATCTCTTCGGCTGGCCGCCCGTTATCGACGTGCACATCATGCTGGCGCTCGCGCTTTACGGGGTGTGGCGGCACATGAAGATTTCACGACAGCCGCGATAAGGGCTTGCAGCGGGGCGGCGCGAGGACAATATGGCTGGCAGACGCGCGGGCACGTAACCAGCGGGTCCGGAGGGCAAGAGGAACCGGATGTACGTTCCTGTTGCCCGATCCGCGTCGCTCTCTCCGGTTCCTCGGGCCTCCCCCGGCTCACGAGCGCCCTCCATCAAGGAGGGCGTTTTCGTTTGTGTACGGATGAAATGGGGAACAAAGCACACCAGAACACGTCATCGCGAGGCCACCGCAAGGCGGCCGTGGCGATCCAGAGCGGCTTGCTCCGCGTTTGCGCCCCCTGGATTGCTTCTGCGTATTCGGGATCGGGTCCGTATCCGCGGAAACTGCCATCTCGGCCTCGGCCTGGCACCATCCGCCGCATGGGCCTCCGGCCGTGAATGTCTTGAGCGGACGCGGGCAACTCGCCGGATTGCTGCTCGGCAGCGTTTCCCGGGAGGTGGTGTCTTGCGCCCCTTGCATTGTCGTCGTCGTTCCGTGATCCCGTTCCGTGATACGCGATCCTCGTCGTTGGCGGTGGTCCTCACGCCATCGCGGCGATTGTCTTGCGAAACCGCGCAAGCGCGAGGCCGAACAGCGCGGCCCCGATCGCAGCTATGGCGATGAACTGCGGCCACACGACAGCCAAACCCGCGCCGCGATAGAGGATCGCCTGGGCCAGCATGACGAAGTGCGTGTTGGGCGCGGCCAGCATGATGTACTGGACGATCTCCGGCATGCTCTCGCGCGGCGTCGTGCCACCGGAGAGCATCTGGAGCGGCAGCAGAATCAGCATCAGCAGCAGTCCGAACTGCGGCATGGAGCGGGCGAGCGTGCCGAGAAAGATGCCCATGGAGGTCGTGGCGAACAGATGCACGGAGGTGCCGGCCAGAAACAGCGCGATCGATCCTTCGATCGGAACGGAAAGGAGCCCCTGCACCATGAAGACGAGGGCGAAGGCGGATGCCGCGAGCACCACGAAGCCCATTGCCCAGACCTTGCTGGTCATGATCTCGAAGGGCGTGACGGGCATCACCAGCAGGTGTTCGACCGTGCCGTGCTCGCGCTCGCGGATCAGCGCCGCGCCGGTCAGCACGATCGAGAGCATGGTTACGTTGTTGATGACCTGCATGATGGCGCCGAACCAGGATTTGTTGAGTTGCGGATTGAAGCGCACCCGCAGCGCCAAGCCTACCGGCGGCTCGGCAATGTCGCGATAGCGTTGCGCGAAGGCGCGCACCTCGTCGGCAACGATAGTCTGGATATAGCCGCTGCCGGTAAAGGCCTGGCTCATGCGCGTCGCATCGACGTTGAGCTGGATCGTTGGCCTGCGTCCCGCCAGCAGGTCGCGTTGGAACTCGGGCGGGATGTTCAGCGCAAAGGTGTCGAGGCCTGCGTCCATGCGGGCGTCCATCTCGGCCTGGGTGATGAACTTGGGCAGCACGAAGTAGGGCGGATAGAAGGCGCTGGAGATCCGCCCCGACAGCGGCGAACGGTCCTCGTCGACGATGGCGATTGGCGCCTTGTTGAGGGTTTCCGGCATCGCCGTTGCCGCCGTATAGATCGAAAAGGTGAAAGCGTAGGCGATCAGCACCAGCATGATCGGGTCGCGTGTCAGGCTGCGCAGCTCCTTGACGCCAAGATGCAGGATGTTGGCAGCACGCATGGCTCAGTTCTCCTGCTTCTTCAGCAGGACGGCGGACAGTCCGAGCAGCACCGGCCCGGCCAGCGCCAGCGGGATGAAGGAGGCATACAGATCGGAAAAATTCAGGGCCTTGGAGAAGGTGCCGCGCGCGATGGTCAGAAAATGCGTGGTCGGATAAATCTCGCCGATCAGCCTGCCCACCCCCTGGAGCGACGAGACCGGGTCGATCATGCCCGAAAAGCTCGCCGCTGGCAGGATGGTAAGCACCGCAGTGCCGAAGAGGGCGGCGATCTGGCTGCGCATGAAGGTGGAAATCAGGAGGCCAACGGCGGTGGCGGCACCGACATAGAGCAGCGCACCGGCCGTTAGAGTCAGAAAACTGCCCTTCAAAGGCACGCCGAATACGGTCACCGCAAGCAGGGTGAGCAACAGGAAGCTCAGCGCGGACAGCACGACATAGGGGAGTTGCTTGCCGAGCAGGAACTCGAGCCGCGTCGTGGGCGTCACGTAGAAGTTGGTGATCGAGCCGAGTTCCTTCTCCCGCACCACGCTGAGTGCGGCGAGCATGGCCGGAATCAGCATGAGCAGCAGCGGGATCACCGCCGGCACCATCGCCACCAGGCTCTTGACGTCGGGGTTGTAGCGGAAGCGGGTTTCCAGATTCGCCAGACCCGCCAGCGCGTCCCCATGGCCGGCTTCGCGGGCCTTGGTCGCGAGCCAGTGGGCATGCATCCCTTGCACATAGCCGCGAACGGTCTCGGCGCGCGTCGGCATGGCACCGTCGATCCAGGCGCCGATCTCCACCGCCCGTCCGCGGGCGATATCGCGGGCAAAGCTTGACGGGATCTCGATGGCCAGGCTGAGTTTTCCCGCACGCATCCGCCGATCGAGATCGTCATAATCGGTGATCGGCGGTTGTTCGACGAAATAGCGGGAGCCGGAGATGTTGAGCGTATAGTCACGGCTGACGGTGGTCTGATCGCGGTCGAGAACCGCGAAGGTCAGGTCCTCCACGTCCAGGCTGATGCCGTAGCCCATCACGAACATCAGGATGACGCTGCCAACGAGCGCGAGCGTTAGCCGGACCGGGTCGCGGCGCAGCTCCAGGGCTTCGCGCCGTGCATAGCTGACCACGCGGCGGGGATCGAAGAAACGCCGCCATCCGTGGGGCCCGGCTTCGGTAGCAGTCGCTTGAGCCGGCATGGGCGCAGGTGTCCGGTCGGACCTCAGGGGGGCATCGGCTTCCACGACAGCGGTCGCATCTTCGAGATACCCGATGAAAGCATCTTCAAGCGAATCTGCGGCGCGCTGCTTCGTCAGGGCCGCGGGTGTATCGGTGGCCAGGACCAGACCGGCATGCATCAGCGAGATGCGGTCGCAGCGCCCGGCTTCGTTCATGAAATGGGTCGAGATGAAGATCGTCACGCCATCGTGGCGCGACAGCTCGACCAGCATCCGCCAGAAGGCATCCCGCGCCACCGGATCGACGCCCGAGGTGGGCTCGTCCAGGATCAGCATTTCGGGTTTGTGGATCATGGCTACGGCCAGCGACAGGCGCTGGCGATGACCGAGGGGTAACGCGCCGGGCAGCATATCGGCGACCCCGGCCAGCTCGAAGCGCCCGATCATTTCCTCGACGCGGTGCGGGATTTCTTCGACCGGAACGTGAAACAGACGTGCGTGCAACTCCAGGTTCTGCCGCACCGTGAGCTCGGTGTAGAGCGAAAAGAACTGCGACATGTAGCCGACGCGGCGGCGGGTCGCGAGGTCGTGAGGATCCACCTCGTGTCCGAACAGCCAGGCCCGCCCCTCGCTCGGCGGCAAAAGCCCGGTCAGCATCTTCATTGTCGTGGTCTTGCCGCAGCCATTGGAACCGAGAAAGCCGAAGATCTCGCCCCGTTGAATGCGCAGGTTCACATGGTCCACCGCCGTGAAGTCGCCGAACCGCATCGTCAGGTCCCGCGCCTCGATGGCTGTCTCACCATCGGCTTCGGCTGGACGCGGCGGTATCTCCACCGGCCGGTAGCCCCGGCGCTTGTCCTCCGGCAGCAAGGCAATGAAGGCCGCCTCCAGTGAGCGGGTGTCGGTGTGCTTCAGCAAGCCCTGCGGCGTCTCGGCCGCGAGAACCCGTCCGGCATCCATCGCCACCAGCCAGTCGAAGCGTGCCGCCTCCTCCATATAGGCGGTGGCCACCACCACGCTCATGCCGGGCCGGGTGTGACGGATGCGCCCGATCAGTTCCCAGAACTGCCGCCGCGAGAGGGGATCGACGCCGGTGGTGGGCTCGTCGAGGATCAGCAGGTCCGGATCGTGGATCAGCGCGCAACAGAGGCCGAGCTTCTGCTTCATGCCGCCCGAGAGCTTGCCGGCCGGGCGGTCGAGGAACGGTCTGAGCCCGGTGGCCAGCGTCAGCGCCTCGATGCGCCGCGCCCGTTCACCGCCATCGTGCCCGAACAGACGGCCGAAGAAGTCGATGTTCTCGAACACCGACAGCGTCGGATAGAGGTTCTTGCCGAGCCCCTGCGGCATGTAGGCGATGCGCGGGCAGACCGTTCGGCGGTGGCTTGCCTCTGTCATGTCGCCGCCGAGCACTTCAACTTGTCCAGCTTGAATTTTACGTGCACCCGCGATCAGCGCCAGGAGGCTCGACTTGCCGACTCCATCCGGGCCGATCAGCCCGGCCATGCAGCCCGCCGGGATATCGAGGCTGACTTCAGAGAGCGCATGCACCTTGCCGTAGCGTAATGTTACGTCCCGCAGGCAGGCAACCGGCGGAGCGGCATCCCCGGGACCGCCGGTCTGTGCAAGTACATCCCGGTTCATTGCGGCAGCCTGGTCTGGAGTTCAGGCGGCCAATCCACCCGCGGGTCGAGCCGCACATAGGCCATGCCCGGCAGGCCGGTCTTGACCTGTTGGAGGTGCTTCCTGAGCAGGTCCGGGTCGATCCGCGCCTTGATGCGGAACATCAGCTTCTGGCGTTCTTCTTCCGTCTCCACCGTCTTGGGCGTGAATTGCGCGACATCCGCGACGAACGAGATTTGGGCCGGGATCACGTATTGCGGGGCGGCGTCGAGCACGAGCCGCGCCTCGGTCCCAAGCGCGACGCGCCCGGCTTGTTCCGTCGGCAGGAAGAAGGTCATGTAGACATCGCTGAGATCGACCATGTTCAGCACCGCGCCGCCTGGGGAGAGCACCTCGCCGGGCTGGGCGACGCGGTACTGGACACGACCGTCACGCGACGACCTCAGCACGCTGTCGTCGATGTCAGCCTGAATGCGCTGGATAGTGGCCCGAGCTGCTTCCACGGTGGCCTCCGCCCCAATGACATCCGACTTGGCCCGGCCAATGGCGGCTTGCGCGGCCGCCGCCTGCGCCTCCGCGGCGCCGACCGCGGCTTTCGCCGCCTGAAAGGCGGCGCGGTCGTCGTCCAGCTTCGAGACGGGAACGGCGCCTTTCGGCGCGAGCTCCTCCGAGCGGGCGACCCGCCTCTGTGCGGCGTCGAGCTCGGCCTTCCTCTGGGCAACGAGCGCCTCGGCAGCCTGCTTCTCGGCTTCGCGCTGGGTCACCTGGCTTTGCGCGGTCTCGATGCCGATAAGCGCCCGCCGCAGCTGCGCCTCGGCCTCGCGGAGTTGCGCCTCCAGGACGGCCGTATCCATCCTCGCCAGTTCCTGCCCGGCGCGGACAAAATCGCCTTCGTTGGCCAGGATGTCCTTGACCCGGCCCGCGGTCTTGGCCGCGACGTCGATCTCCACGGCCTCGATCCGGCCGTTGCCGCCGGCGAAACCGTCCGGCAGCCCCCGCGGCTGGAGAAACCGCCAAGCGACCGCGGCCGCCACGCCGACAAGCGCGACGACCGCGATCCGGAGCAGCCAAATCTTGATCGGTTTACTCATTACCCCATCTCGTCGTTGTTGAACCTGGCGCCGGGTCGCGGCTCTACCCGCGAGCGATCGCTCTGCCGCCGGCGCGGCGCGCGATGACCGGCGCAGGGTGACCGTAACGGAACGGTCTCGGCGGCTTTCAAAAGCAACATATACGGATTATACGGCTCGCGCCTTGCTCTCTCTCAAGACGCCGCCACTCATGCTCTATGGAACCGCCCTCGCCGTCCGGGAGCCGTGGCCCTGCCGGACGCTGCCCCTTTTGTGGAAAAGCCTCGTCTGCTTATAATAAACAATACTCACTATGAATCAACGGAGGGTGCGGGCGCTCTGATGCGTGATCCCGATCGAAGCAAGGGATTCCTGGTGAACGATGTGGCGCGCCTGCTGCGGCGGAACTTCATTCGCCGGGCACAGGAGCTCGGCCCGTGTCCCAGGCCCAATGGCAGGCGCTGGCCTGCCTGTCGCACCGCCGGGCCTTTCGCCTTTATCTGACCGAGGACGCCCCAGCCGCTGCTCGGGCGGATGTGGGATCTCGCCGCCGAAACCCGCGAGGAGACCATGGCCGGACTGGCCGACGACAGAAAACAGGTGCTGATCGATGCCCTGCGCCACATGAAGCGGAACCTTGTCTCGGCCGAGAGTGCAGCCGACGGCGTTGGCGGGGAGCCGGAGAAAGTCCTCTCGAATGCAGCAGGAAGCGCCGAACATACCGGTCGGCGAGCTTCCGCAACGCTTGATGGAGATCAATGCGCTCAAGGACAAGCCGGTCATTCTGGTACGCTGGACGGACAAGCGGTCGGCCAACGGGGCGGCGCTGTTCCGCGATGTTGGCTTCCGCAATCTCCGTGTGCAGCGCGGCGGCATGGCTCCGGGCATGATGCCGGACGGCACGGGCGCACTGTTCGGGTCGCGCGTGACGCCGGTGATGAACCTGTCGGCCGAGGACGTATGCGGCTACCTCGCCTTGCAACTCGACCGCCTCAACAACAAGCGGCTGAAGGTCGGGGATATCAACGCCGAAGACGGGGCGATCGCAGCCGGCATCGTCACCGTCGATAACTCGCTCGTGCAGCGGTTAAAGGTCGACCGGCGCACTGGCGCGATAGAGTACCAGAACTGATCCCGGTATGGCGTCACGTAATGGAAACGGCGCCGTTTTGCGATGGAGCAAGCAAATGATGAGAGTTTCGATTTCGATGGTCGCCGCAGCGGGGGCAGCCGTTGCCCTTGTGCCAGGCTGGGTGTGGGCGCAAGGGCCGTCCGACCCCGAGAGGTATGGCTATGGCCCGCACATGATGGGCTGGGGTGGAGGGTGGTACGGGATGATATTCGGTCCGCTGTTCATGATCCTCGTGCTCGCCGTGGTGATCGCGGTCGCGGTCCTTCTCGTCCGCTGGCTCGGCGATCCGTGGCACGGAACGGCATCGCATCCACTGCCGCCGGGCCGGGGCCCGCTCGACATCCTCAAGGAGCGCTTCGCCCGCGGCGAGATCGACAAGGAGGAGTTCGAGGAGCGCCGCCGCGTGCTCGGCGACTGAACCTGTCCTGATGATGCCATGAAGATCCTGTTCATCCTCGCCCCGCATTACCGGAACGAGGGCACCGCCTTGTTCAGCCCGATGCGCAACATCGGCAGCAGCATCGGCATCTCGATCGTTGTTACGCTTCTCGCCCAAAACACCCAGGTAAACCACGCCGGTATCGCGGACGTCATGACGCCGTTCCGTGCCACACTTCAACAGCCATGGCTGCCGCAAGTATGGAAAAGCGAAACGCCGTCAACTCATTGAGTTGACGGCGTTTTATTTGGTTGCGGGGGCAGGATTTGAACCTGCGACCTTCAGGTTATAAATCTGAGTGATGCTGGCACCCTTGACGATCTCCGGCTCGATCACCTTGTCGAGGCCGAGATTTTTCAGGGTTTCCATCCCCGCGAAGCCATAAGGTGCCGCATCCAGATTTGCGATTGCGATATGAATGAAGAGGCCTCGCCGCAGTACGTCGCCCCGCCGGTCGACAACACCCGGTTCGGCGCCCCACAGCACGAGCTTGCCTGTTGCATAGGTGAGCCGGGAACCGCCAACCCCTCCTCTTCTGCCTTCTTCGGACGGACAGAATCCGCCGACATGAAAATATCGAAGGGCGCGCCCTGGGCGAATTGCATATAGAGCTGTCCCGATGAGCCCGCGCTGAAGATCACCACGTCTCCGGTCTTTGCCTTGAAGGCGTGCGCTATCTCCTTGGCCGCAGCCTCGAAATTCGCGGCGACGGCAACGGCGACGCTCCCGGCATGGCATGGGAGGCCAGCGGCAGAAGCAGCAGCAGATTCAGGACAATTCCGCTTCCCAGTTTCGTAATCGATCGTAACATCCGTGATCCTTTCCCATCCGGTTCCTATGCGGCGAAATCGCCCTTCAGCATATCGATTTCCTGGCGCGTCAGGCTGAACACGCCGCGCCCGCCCGCAAAGGTCCGGTAGTGCGTTCCGGCCTTGTCGCTCAGACAGTTGAACCAGTCCCTGGGCGTCGCGTCCGCCGGGCGCTCGCCGATCTCGACGACTTCTCCGTTCGGAGCGAAGCGCACATGAATCATGACGTTGTCGGTTTCCATATTCATCTCCTGATTTCTAAAGACCCGAGCCGAAGCCGAGCAGTTCGACCTTGATGTCTTCCGTACCGAGCACTTTCGCCTGACATGCAAGGCGCGATTTCGAACCGACGCCGACGATCATGTCGAGCTTCTCGTTCTCCTCGCGCGCGATCCTGGAGAGGCCCTTTCGTCCCTCATGGACGAAGACGTGGCACGTGCCGCAGGAGGCATTGCCGTTGCACTTGTGGTTCATGGCCTCGTCGGCCGCGAGAATCGCCGCCAGCAGGGACATTCCTTCCGCCGCTTCGAAAGTCTTGCCTGACGGCATAATCGTGATCATGGACATTGATATTTTCCTCAGCTTCTCTGGTATTGCTTCGTCTGGTTCGCGTCGCGGTTCAGTAGATGGCCGACCCCGCTCCGACATTGATCGAAGCGTCCTTCATCGTCGCCACGATGAAGGAAATCTGGTCCTCTGTAAGATGGGTGTGGAAGGGCAGCGCCACCGCGCGATCCGCGACCTTCTCCGTCACGAAGAGGTCGCCGCGGCGATAGCCGAGATCAAAATAGTGACGTTGCAGGTGGAGCGGATTGCTGTAGGCAACGGCTTCCACATCCTCGATGCGCAAATCCTCGACGATCGCGTCGCGGCCGGAACGGGAAAAGCGCGTGCCGAGATGAACGACATAGAGAAGCCAGTTCACCTCCGTCACGTCCGGCGCGACATAAGGATCCTTGATCCCCTCGAAGGATTTCAGATGCTTGTAGTAGAGATGCTCCGTGAGCCGCCGCCGCTCCAGAATCTCATCGATCCGCTTCAACTGGGCGAGACCGAGCGCCGCCGAAATATCGCTCATGCCCGCCTGGTAGGGTGCCGTCGCGCCGATGACGACGGATGAACGCTCATCTTCCCGCCGCGCCCGGTGACGCCTGAGCGCGACCGCGATGTCGATATCGTCCGTCACCACCATGCCGCCTTCGCCGCAGGTGAGCGGCGAGGGCTGGGAGAAGTCGAATATCGACGTATCGCCGAATGTGCCGACGAGTGCACCCTGATATTTCGAACCGATCGCCTCGGTCGAATCCTCGATCAGCACGAGGTCATGTTTTTTCGCGAGCGTGCGCAAGGCCGCCCATGCCGCCGGATGTCCGTTATTGTTGGAAGCGATAATGGCTCGCGTCCGGTTGGTGAGCCTTGCCTCGATCTTCTCGGGCGCGAGCGTGCCCGCCCAGTAATCGATGTCGGAGAATACCGGCATCGCGCCGGCAAGGCGGATCGCATGCTGCGTTTCCCGCAACGAGTAGGACGACACGATCACGTCCTGCCCCGAACCTATGCCATGAGCTTTGAGCGCGATGAGAAGGCCGAGCGTGCCGCTCGGCACCGCGACCGCATATTTGCGGCCGACATAGCCGGCGAAAGCTTCCTCGAAAGCCTCGGCCACCGGCCCGTTCGACAGACGCGACGAGCGGAGCACGGCATCGACCGCTTCGAGTTCCGCCAGCGTGACATCGGGGTCGGAGAGAAGGATGAACGAGTCCTTATCCTCCTTCTCCACCGGAACGCCGTCGCGGGTTGCAAGATTGATGGGGGGCGGCTTTCTCATGGCTGAAGCCCCCTCTGCGCGAGCACGACGCCGGTCGCGGCCGCGGGATCGGAGGTAATCCGCGCGCAATGATCCGCGTTGCTCAACAGATGAACGTCGAAACGTCCGAAGGTCCGGAACGGCGCTTCGATCACATCCGAAGCATCGCAGCGCGTCCACGACAGATTGGGAAATCGGCGGCGAAGCTCGGCAAAGGTGCCGGCATCCATGTCGAGCGCGGCGAGCAATCGTTCGATCTCCCTCAGTTCCTCGACGGTCATGGTCAAGCCCCTACTCCGTTGCCGCGAATTCGCACTTCGCCATCACTGCCAGAATTTCCGTTCCACATCGCTATTCAGCCGTTCCACAAGCTCATGGAGCCGTCCGTGCGTGCTGTGAAATTCCCAGGTGCCGTCCATGTGGTTCTTTCGATAGAGATGCCAGAGATCGGCCTCCTCGCGATATTCGATCAGTGCGACATCGACGATTCCGCCCTCGGCGTCGACGTTGCGCGAGCAGCAGGGGCTTTCGATCCGATAGCCGCCATCGGTCGCGAGGACACGCGGCAGGACGTAGCGGTATCGTTTGCGCTCCTTGAGCGCGTATTCGATGCGCTTGCGATCGAGATCATTCGGATGCCGTGGCATTTTCGCCGCCAATTCCTTCGTCGCGGTCGCCTTCATGGCCAACTCGCTGCCCGATGGGAACGATCTCTTCTTCAAGACAGCCGACGACGAGCCGCTCGCCGAATTCGACGAGATAGATCGGCGTGCTGGAATCCGTGTGCGTGCCGACCTGGACGATTTCGCCGGCCGCGCCTGCGGGAACCAGCAAGGCTTCGGCCGGCGCCTCGGGAAAGGTCCCGTCATTGCGAAGGTCGATCAGGGCGACGACGCGCTGGCCCCATTGATAGATCGGAAAGCGGGGCTCGATCATGCGACCCTCCCGGGGAGAGGAAGGTCCTCCTCCTCATCGCGTGCATTCACCGGATCGAGTTCCTTCCGTTTCATGCCGACGCGATTGCCGCTTTCGAGGAACTCGACGCCATAGATGTAGAACTGCTGAAGGAAGGTGCCGATGCTGACGACGTATCCCTCCTCGCCCTTCTTCGCCAGAATCTCGCCGATCTCCTTGCCTGCATAAGTACCGTCGTTGCGGATCGTGCGTTTCGCCCGCACCTTTTCGCCGAAGTTGAAATAAGGCGGCTCGGAAAGCTCGACCACATCGCTGTCGCGAACGATATTGCTCATACCGATATGCCCTCCCGATGCGCCTGCACGCCGGACAGACGCGACTGTGCGAGTTCCCGGACGAGAAGATCGTCGTCCTCAATGGCGCCATGAATTTCGTCGAGCGGGCTCCGTCTCGCCACTTCGTAGCGAACGCGCCAGTCCGGGTCGTGCTTCAGGCGCGACAGGAGATGCGGCGCGAGGCGCCGGGCCGCTTCGAGCCTCACGAGCGGATCGGGATCGGTCGTTATGCGGAGCAGCCACTCCGACGGCACACGGTTCGCCACCACGCGCCGGACTTCCGGCTCTTCATCGTCGATCATGCGCGCAAGCAATGGCGGCGGCACGCGCCGCGCGACCACGAGCCGGACATAGTAATCCGGGTCATCCGCCATCGGAGCAAGATCGGCGGGATCGAGCAGCGAGGCGACGCGGATGCGAACCTCGCGATGGGGGTCCGACCTCAGCCGCAGGACATGGCGCCGGGGCAGGCGCCGCGCCGCGTTCCAGCGAACGGTCTCCTCCGGATCGTCGAGAAGCGGCGGCAACAGGAATATGTCCGCATGCTTCGCCGCAATGGCGCGCACCTCGAAATGAGGATGCCCAAGATAGGAATTGCCGAAGGCGGGGTTCCAGGTGAAGAAGCGGTCGATCCGCCGCGCATAGCGATCATTGACGCAGGCATGCTTCAACCGGCAGAGCCCCGCCGCGTTTTGCGGCAGATGCCTGCAGGCGGCGCAATCCACCTCGTCGCCGAGCCAATCGAGGGCCTCGTCGATGTCATTCATCATCGTCCTGCCCCATGCGTTCCAGGACATCGAACAGAACCCGTGCACCGATCTTGTCGCCCGGATCGAGCTCCAGAAGCTTCAGCACGGCTGCCAGCCCCTCCTCGAAATTTCCGAGGCGCATCTGGAGATAGGCATAGCCCTTGAGCGTGAAGAGAAAGAAGCGCGGGCCGATTTCTTCATATCGATCGAAGATGGCATCGTCCGCGCGCACGTCGCGCCAATCGGGCGGGAGTTCGTTTTCCTCGGCCGCCTTGGCGAGACAGGCCCGCGCGACGGCCAGCGCATCCGCAAGCCGGCCCTTGTAGAAATAGAAACGGTAGAGGCCGATCAGAACCGCCGGATGGCCCGGTGCGAGCAGCTCCGCATCCCTCAGATGCGTTTCGGCGATGTCCCCCAGATGATAGGTAAGGCTCGCCTGCAACAAATGGCGTTCCGCCTCGGGCGGCACGCCTCCTCCGAGCAGAGCATCGGCGAAGAAAGCATCATCCTGCATCAATGGTGAATGCTCTCTCTGGGCGGCGGAACCGGCCATCCGTTCATCCTATTGTGACAGCGCCACCGGCCTGGACTCGTTCGTGCTGCATGACGATCCCCTGGGATCGTGGAAGACGAGACCCGTCTGGGTGGGTGTATCGGCAAAATCGATCGTGACGCCGTCGAGCAGCATGCGGCTTTCCGCGGGGAGGAAGAGCTTGACGCCGTCGCGCTCGACAACCGCGTCGCCTTGCTCGGGCGCGGCCCGCACCTCCATGTCCGCGGAGAGACCGGAACATCCGCCGGGGGTCACCGCGAGCCGGAAGCCGCTTCCCGGCACGCCGTCGGCCATGAGCATGAGACGGATGAATCTCACTGCTGCGGGTGTAAGCGTGAAGTCCATGCGTTTCCCTATGCCGGCAGTTGATAACGCGGGAAGGCGTTGTCGATGACACAGGTGTCGTCGACGGGGCAGACGGCGGCGCATTGCGGGCTGTCGAAATGCCCGAGACACTCCGTGCACTTCTTCGGGTCGATGACGAAGGTGCCGCCTTTCTCCGAAATCGCAACGTTGGGGCATTCCGCCTCGCAGGCCGAACAGCTCGTGCATTGCGACGATATGATCTTGAGCGCCATCAATTGCTCCTGTTGTTATCCGGCGGCCGGGAGGCTCAGGCGATGAGCGCGCCCTGACGAATTTCCGCATCGCCCCGCGCGAGATGCTCGATCTCGCCGCCATTCACCTTGTCGAGATAGGTCTTGAACCAGGCGATCGCCGATTTCTCGATGAATTCGTGAGCGAACTGGTCGACGGGCTCGATGCCGGCCGCGATGAGATCGTTCTTCGGGCAGCCGCCGATCTTCGCCACGAAGACGGCATGGCAATCGTTGATCGCGCGGATGATCGTTTCGAGACTGTCTTCCTCGCCATAGCCGCCCTGGCAGTAGAGATCGACGCGGCGGTGACCGACGAATTTCGCGCCGCCGGTCGAAAGCTCGTAGATCTGGAATTCCTTTGCGTGGCCGAAATGTTCGTTGATGAGACCCGAGCCCTTCGTCGCCACGGCGACCAGAAGCCTGATATCGCTCCGTTCGCCGGCGAGAGCCGAGAGTTCTTCCTGCTTCGCGGCCACTTTGGCGATGCGCTCCTCCTCCACCTTGGCCTGATAGGCCTTGCGCGTGTCGAGGTCGTAGTTCACCTCCATCTCCATGATCTTGTCGGTCGTGAACTCGGCGCTGCGGTCCTCGCCCAGAAGACCGACGGCATCGGCCCGGCACTGCCGGCAATGCCGCATCATGTTCATCTCGCCCTCGCAGCTATCCTGCAAAGCCTTGAGTTCCTGTGCCGAAGGTCCACGCTGTCCGGTGAGGCCGAAGACGGTGCCGTGCTCGGGCGCGGAGATCAGCGGCATGATGTTGTGGAGGAAGGCGCCGCGCGATTTGACGGCCCTGTTCACCTCGACGAGATGCCGATCGTTGATGCCGGGGATCATGACCGAGTTGATCTTGCAGAGGATGCCGCGCTCGGTGAGCATTTCGAGGCCCTGAAGCTGGCGATCGGTGAGGATCTTCGCCGCCTCGACGCCGGTGTAGCGCTTGTGATTCCAGAAGATCCACGGATAGATCTTCGCGCCGATCTCGGGATCGACCATGTTGATCGTGATGGTCACGTGATCGACGTTGTAGCGGGCGATCTCGTCGACATGGTCGGGCAGCGCCAAACCGTTGGTCGACAGGCAGAGCTTGATGTCCGGCGCGGTCTGCGAAATAAGCTCGAAGGTCTTGAAGGTTTTCGCTGGATTGGCGAGCGGATCGCCGGGCCCCGCGATGCCGAGCACGGTCATCTGCGGAATGGTCGAGGCGACGGCAAGCACCTTCTTCGCCGCCTGTTCCGGCGTCAGCTTCTCGCTGACGACGCCGGGGCGCGACTCGTTCGCACAGTCGTATTTGCGGTTGCAGTAGTTGCACTGTATGTTGCATGCGGGCGCGACGGCGACATGCATCCGCGCGTAGTGATGATGCGCCTCCTCGCTGTAGCAGGGATGGTTCTTCACCTTCTCCCAAATCTCCGTCGGCAGGTCGCCCTGACCGGCGGCCGAGCCGCAGCTCGCCTTGCCGCTGCCGCCCTGTGTGCCGCATCCCTTGTGTTCGGCGACCTGCTGCATGACCTCTTCGATATCGATGACGGTCTCAGCCTTGGTGCCTTCCTGCTGCGCCGACCTGTGCATGTCCGCTCCTCGCTCATGGCCAATCGCCCAAATCCCGAATGTCCTTGAGCAACTCGCGTGCCATTCCGAATGGCGGCACAAATTCCCGTGAGATCAATGACTTGCGGAGAGGCACGCTGGCTCTCGCCTTGTCGACACATCAACACCAACGACGCATCCTGTTGGAAAGGCGACATGTCCCGACGCGAGGGCGTCCAAACGCAACAGCGCCTCTCGCCGAAACGCGAGCGGCGGACCGAAACAAAATGAGTTTGAGTACTCAGGCGGCGGAAAGAATCTCGACCGCGCGCGCGAGCGGAACCGCGATCGGCACGATGCCCTGCTCGGCCACAAAGCGCAGTTCGTTCCTTGTCAGCGTCTCGACATCGGCAATCATGTAGTGGATGGTGGATGAGCGCTTGGTGATCTGGCGCGCATAGGTTCTGAGAAGCTGGTCGTGGAACCGGCAGCCCACAAAGAGGAAGCTTCGGCCGCTGCGCTTCTCCTTCACCAAGTCGGGTATCGGCGTCTGAATGTCGATTTCCGTCAGAACCTCGACATAGTCAGCATCCGAGATAAGAAAGTTCTTCGCCGGAAGGATGCCGCCATGCGGCTTGTAAAGAAGGGTCGGCCAGCGCTCGGCCGCGGCGCGATCCGTCTCCTGGCCGTCGGAATCGTAGAAACGGTACCAGCGATCCTCCCGGACTCCGGCCCGCGTAATGCCTTGCACCTCGCCCCAGTCGCGCCCTGAAGCGAGCGCCGCGCGCATCGCCCCGTCATACCAGCTATCGACGATCATCGGCAGACGGAGCGAGGCCAGATAGCGGTGGAAGGCCGTCGGCTCCACAGGGGAGGAAAAGGCTTCGGCCATCAGCGCGGACACCGTCGAGCGATGCTTGTAGCTCTCGATATGCTGCGCGGAAGCCCAGGCGTTGCCTTTGGCGCGGCGCGGCAGAGCGACCTTGGTTCCGAAGAAGGCCGCAAGCGCCTCCGGCGTCGTCGGGATGGAAGGTGCCGACAGATCGAGGAGCCCCGAACCGAGATAGGGAACGATCTTGCCGGCCGGCAATTGACGGGCAATTTCGGCGAGCAGCGCTTCGGCATTCGCCGGTTCCGGAATTGCTTTCGTCGGAAGGGATACATTCATGTCACGCTACTCCTCTCCGCCGCGCTTGCGCGCATTCACCGTGATCGGCAGACGCGTATCGCAATCCATCTCCGGCAAGTCGAGCACCCAGCCATTCGCGATCCTGATCCAGCCGCCCCAGAGCGTTTCATGCTCCTGCTCGACAATCGGCTCTTCGAGATCCTTCTTCGGAACATAGATGGAAAGGCCGGTCTCGGGAGAACGGCGGATCATCACCTTCATCAAACCAACTCCAATGGAAGCGACGATGGCAAGGTTGCGGGTTGCGCGATCTCACCCATGAGGCGCCGCACGTGCCGGAGGGAGCTTGCCGCCAGCCTGCTGCCCGCAAGCTCGCGAATGGCGCTCTCCGGGTCGTCCAGAAAAGGCGCCAGTTCCGACTCTGAAATCCGCTCCGCGACGGCAAAGCGGACGCGGGAATCGCCATCCCGCGCCATCAACGGCAGTTGAGTAGCAGGCAGACGGCCCACGACCTCCAAACGGACGGACGGATCGAAATCATCGATCATGTTGGCGAGATAGTCGGGCGCGATGCGGCGCACAACTTCGTGGCGGATGACGGCATCACCATCGTGAGCCGCGAGCGGCAATATTTCCTGCGGCAGGCAACTGACGACCGCCCGGCGGATTTCAATATCTTCATTCATCAACATCGCCAGGAGACGGCGAATCTGAACCCTGTCCGCGGACGACGCGGTATCAAGCGGGACATTACCGCGTGAGCGGCACATCCAGGCATCGGGTAACCGCCGCGAGGCGACCATGCGAACTATGGGGTCCGGATCCTCCAGCAATGCGGAGAGCTTGAAAATATTGACGTAATCCGCGGCGATGGCGCGTATCTCCGCACAAGGATGATCGACACATTGATCCGCAAGTGCGAGATGATCGCCCAGAAACGTCCCGATCTCGTTGCGCAGAAATGCGAGAAAGGCCTCATCTTGACCGTTTGAAGGACCGTCATCGAGTATGACGTGCCGCGGACAATCGCCGGCCTGCGTCAATGCGGCCTGCCAATCGATGGACTCATGCCGCTGATCCATGCAGTCGCTCTCCACTGGGGAAGGATATTCTTCCACCATCAGGCCGGGACGCAGGTATTCGGCACCGGGCAAACTTCGGCGCATTTCGGCGTGTCGAAATGCGCTTCACATTCGGTGCATTTCTTGGGATCGATGACGAAAATATCGCCCTTCATCGAAATGGCGGCATTGGGGCATTCGAACTCGCAGATGCTGCAGCCGGTGCATTGCGACGCGATGATTTTGTATGCCATGCCGAACTCCTCTGTGTGAGAAGGAGAGGAGCAAGCGCTGTGCCACCTCGCATCGAGATGAATTCCGCAGAGATGCTCGTGCTTTCGGAGAGCAAGCCGGCTGTCAGCGACAATGGATGTCGGATTCCCGACAAGACCCTGTCGCTTGCGCCAGAGTGTGGGGACGATCGATCAAATTCCGACCGGAGGCATTCGCCTCCGGTTTTGATTTATCGCTTACCTTGCAAGCGAACCGCTGCACGCTTCGCCCGGTTGCAGGTTAGAATTTTTTGATCGAAATATTGTGTTTGCGAAGGGCATAGCCGATCTGGCGTGGGGTCAACTGAAGCAGGCGGGCGGCTTTTGCCTGAACCCATCCCGCCATTTCCATTGCCTCAAGCAAACGTTCCCTCTCCGATTGCTCGCCACCATGCAGAGCACTGCAGGTCTCGGATTTTGGGCAGCTATTTGCGGGATCCGGACCTACATCGCCCGCCTGGGCCGACGCGCCGTCTTCGGCTGCCGGCGCCCGCGGCGGCGTGCCGGCCACGGCTCGGGAGACGATCTTCAGCGGAACCTGCGTCGCGATTGCACCTTTCCAGAGTGTCGACGACAGGCAGTCGTCTTGGCGGCACGCAAAATCGTCCGCGATGATCCTCTGGTCCTTGGCCAGTGTGGCGGTCCGCCTCACGCAATTTTCAAGTTCCCGGACATTGCCGGGGAAGAAACATCCTTCGAGAACGGTCTTGGCCGAATCCGTGAGCAACATTTGCGTGCCGTGTTCCTCGTTGAAGCGATGGAGGAACTCCCGCGCCAGAAGGAACACGTCGCCCGGACGGTCGCGAAGCGGGGGCAACGAAATCGAAACGACGTTGATCCGGTAATAGAGGTCGGCGCGGAACTCGCCCCGCGTCACCGCGTCTTCGAGATTCTTGTTGGTCGCCGTGACGAGACGCACATCGACTTTCAGCGTGCGCATGCCACCGACGCGCTCGAACTCGCCCTCCTGAAGAACACGCAGAAGCTTGGCCTGAAAGGCGGGCGAAATCTCGCCGATCTCATCCAGAAAAAGCGTGCCTCCATCGGCAAGCTCGAAACGCCCCTTGCGCTGCGAGACCGCGCCGGTGAATGCGCCCTTCTCATGTCCGAAAAGTTCGGTCTCGAGCATCGTTTCGGGCAAGGCCGCGCAGTTGAGCTTGACGAAGGGCCCTTTCTTGCGGGGCGACATTTCGTGGGTCGCGCGGGCGAAAAGTTCCTTGCCTGTTCCTGATTCTCCACGCAGAAGCACGGGCGAGTTGCTGCGCGCCACGATCTTGATCTTCTCCAGCACGGCCCGGATGGCGGGGCTGCCGCCTATGATACCGCGCATATCGGTGTCGCGCTCCGCCTTCGTGGTCTCGGAGAGTTCCTTTTCGAGGCGCCGCTGCTCCGTCATCAGGCGTTCCCGGTCGCGCCCGACAATCTTGTGAAGGCGAACCGTCTGACCGACGAGATTGGCGATCATCACGAGGAATCTGACATCCTCGTCGAAACGGAAATCCGCTCTGCCGTCCCGTACCCGGTCTATGGTCAGGGTACCGATCACCTGATCGCGTTCCTTGATGGGCACGCCGATGAAGGAAACGACCGAATCCGTCTCTCCCCACTCCGCGACGCTCCAATCGGCAAAGAGCGGATTGGTCGCGACGTTTTCGACCACGACCGGCATCTTCGTCGCCACGATCTGGCCGAGCGCGCGCTCCGGAAGCCGGGCGAGATGGTTCTTGGCGTTGACCTCGTTCCAGCCGAGCCCCACGACAACATCCGGCGCGCCATTGTCGCCCAGAAGAGCAATGATGCCGTGATGCATCGAGAGGAAGCACGACAGCAATGTGAGCACGTTCGAGAGCGTGAATTCCAGTCGCGCGGGAACCGCCAGAATTTTCGAGATTTCGTAGACGCCGTGCAGGGCCATCTCGGCCCGGTTGGCGGAACCGATCATGGCGGGCGCGGGTACTGCATCTCCCGCCGCGAAATGTGAAGCGTTCTGCGTCTGGCTACTCATAGGCACCGCACCAACTCTCATGTTCAGGGCGCGCTCCCCCAAAACCTCGTCTGAGACATGAGGTCTTGTGAAATTGTTGCAGCAGCGAAACGCAGGTGCAAGAGGATTCTGCGTCGGCTGCTTCTCGATTTCTCCGCATCCTTGTCCACCAGCAATCGGCAAGAAGCCACGAAGCTCAGAGCGGCTCTATGCATACCTGCACATCGAGCGGCACTG
Organism: Parvibaculum sp.; assembly: GCA_014359855.1. Lineage (GTDB taxonomy): Bacteria > Pseudomonadota > Alphaproteobacteria > Parvibaculales > Parvibaculaceae > Parvibaculum. Next base: position 31,786 of record JACIYQ010000244.1, on the reverse strand, counting down.
CATAAAAAGGCGCCGATGTGATCAAGGTGTCGGCTCCCGACAGCGCGTATTCAGTCGCATTCTGAACATTTATTCCACCGGCGGCGGCGATGATCGGCCGGCCGTCCGACCGTTTCTCGATCTGTTGCGCGACCCGCCGGACGGCATCGACGCTGAATTTCTCGAGTTGAATGACGTCCGCCTCGGCCTCGGCGGCCTTTACGGCATCTGCTTCGGAGGTGACCTCCGCCATGATCGCCCTCTCGGGCAGTCGTTCCCTGAGCCTGCTGATAGAGTCGCGCAGCTCGGTCATGCTTCCCATCAACGCACGATGCTCGGGAAAGAGCATGACCGTATCCGAGAGCCCAAGCCAGTGAATGCCGCCGCCGCCTGCAATGACCGCCTTGAGCGAAAGCTGACGTGTAAATGGTATGGATTTTCGCGTACACAAGACAGCGACCTTCGGCGCCACCGCCCTGACAGCGGTCACGATTTCATCGGTCAGCGTCGCGATTCCAGAAGCCCATTCCACCAGGATTTGCGCGGCTTTCCAGCCCGCATGAAGCACAGCGGCAGGCCTCGTCGCTTCGAGCAGCGGCGTCCCTTTGTCGCAATGCGTTCCGAACCGCTCCACCGCCGACACGGAGGCACCCAGCGCCGAGAGGAGACGCGCCGCCTCGTCCGATCCGCAGAGCACGAGTTGCCGTCGCGCCGTGAATGTCATGCGCGCAGGCGCATCGCCAATGCCGAGGGCGCGCGTCGTCATGTCGCCGAAGCGCGTATCCTCATCGAGGAGGCGCTCGATCTCCATATCGGAAAGCCGCAAAGGCTCTCCCGGGAGAACAGGTATGCTCACGGACGATCAGCCGAACTTGTACAAGACGCCAAATCCGCCTCTGGGATAGTTCCATTCGATTTCACGGGTCTTGGCGGTGACGATGCGACAGGTGCCGCACTCCACGCAGCCGTCGGCGGTGATCTCGACCTGTCCCTTGTCGTTCAGGCTGTAGCATCCGGCCGGGCATGTGTAGGTAAGCGACAGGAGCGCCTTCGAGGGCGTTTCGTGAGGACGGATCTTGATATGAGGACGACCCGCATCGACCTGATACCGGTTCTGGAACAGTTTCTCTTCCACCTTGATCGCGGGTGCGCCCATCTCTGCCATCGCCATCATCGCCATGCCCTCGCCAATTTGAATGCATCGCCGATCAGGCCGGGCAGCGTCCGGCCTTTGCGGAACGACTTGAAGATTTCATTTTCCTTGGTTCTCTTGTCGGTACCGTCGACGCGAAACCAGGTCTGCGCGGCGTCGGTGAAGAGCTTCGGATAGAGACCGAAGACCTGCTTGTTGCCGTGAAGGAAATCGGGAATCTTCTTGTACTTTCTGAGATCCTTCATGACGAAAGTCTCGTCGAGGCGGCGCTTGTACTCCGCCAGATTGGCCTTCGACATCTCGTCGCGCCGGCGCTTCAGCCAGACGACGGTCTCGCCGGCAATGCGGCCCGTCGTCATCGCGAGGTTGGAACCTTCCCGATGCACGGCATTGACGAACTGCCCTGCGTCGCCGACGACCAGCCAGCCGTCTCCGTAAAGTTCCGGGATCGAATAATATCCGCCTTCCGGGATCAGATGCGCCGCGTACTCCTTGCATTCGGAGTTCGCAAGAAGCGGCTTGATACTCGGATGGTTCTTGAGGGCTTCGAGAAGCGCGTAGGGAGATGTCCCATTATCCGCGAAGTCGGAGACGATGCAGCCGATGCCGACCGAGATCGATTCCTGATTGGTATAGAGAAAGCCCGTTCCGGTCATGCCGGCCGTGATCGTTCCCATGGCCTCGATGACGACGCCCTCATTGCCCTTCAGGTTGAACCGGCTTTCGATCACCTCGCGCGGAAGAAAGTGCATTTCCTTGACCGCGAGCGCCACGCTGTCCGGATTAAGCTCGGGGCGGAGGCCCGAACGCTGCCCGACGAGGCCATTCACACCTTCGCCGAGGATGACCACATCGGCAAAGGCCGTGCCGCCGCCCCGGTCCGTCCTGACGCCGATGATCTTGCCGTTCGTATCCCGCAGGAGCTGCGTAACCGTCGTTTCGCAAAGAAGCGTGACACCCGCCTCGCGGACCTTCCGGCTGAACCATTTGTCGAATTGCGCGCGGATGATCGTGTAGCGGTTGGGCTTCTCTTCGTTGAAGTCCTCGGAGCGATAATGCATGCCGACATGGGAGGCATCGTCCATCGTCCAGAGACGCTGCTCGATGATGTGCCGCTCCAGCGGCGCGTCTTCCCGGAAATCCGGAATGATCTTCTCCAGCGCATTGGCATAGAGAATGGCGCCCTGGACGTTCTTCGATCCGGGATATTCGCCGCGTTCGAGCTGGAGAACCTTCAACCCTTCCTTCGCCATCGTATAGGCGGCCGCGTTTCCGGAGGGGCCTGCACCCACGACAATCGCGTCGAAGCGTTCCTTGATCATAGTGCCTCCTTCAACCGGCGAGACGATTTACAGACAAGTGCTTGCGAAATGCCTCGGTCAGGGCCGGCAAGAGCTTGATGGCGTCGGCGACGATGCCGACATGGGCGAAATCGAAAATCTGGGCGTTCGGGTCCGTGTTGATCGCGACGATCATGTCGGCGCCTTCGACGCCGACCCGATGCTGGATCGCACCCGAAATGCCGGCGGCGATATAGAGCTTCGGCCGGATCGTCTTTCCCGTCTGCCCGATCTGCCTGTCGGCGGCGATCCAGCCCTTCTGGACCAGAGGACGCGAGCCGCCATATTCGGCGCCGAGCACTTCGGCAAGCGATTTGACGAGCTGGAAATTTTCGGCCGAACGGAGACCGAGCCCACCCGCGACGACGATATCGGCATAGGCAAGCTGTGCCTGGTTGGAATCGCGATCGGCGACGAAGCGCAGCACCTTCGTCACAATGTCATCCTCGGCAAGATCGAGCGGATGCTCGACGATGCGGCCGCTCCGGCCCGGCTGACGTTCGGGCATGGCGAGAACGCGGGGCCGCACGGTCGCCATCTGCGGCCTGTAGTTCAACGTCATGATCGTGCAGAGCAGAGAGCCGCCGAAAGTCGGCCGCGTCGCCGCCAGAGAGCCCTCCTCGTCGATCGCGAGTTCGGTGCAATCCGCGGTGAGCCCCGTCAGCAGCGTCGTCGCGACGGAACCCGCGAGATCGCGGCCGAGCGTCGTCGCACCCAGCAGTAATATCTCCGGCTTGTAGGTGTTGACGAGATCGGTCAGCCCTTTGGTGAAGGCTTCATTGCGATAATGCGCGAGCGCGGGATCGGCGATCGTATAGACGAGGTCCGCTCCATATTCGAAAGCCGCGGCGGCGGCCGCGGCGATCGCGGCCCTGTCGTTTCCCATGACGACGCCCGCGAGTTCCGCGCCGCGCTTGTCGGCGAGCTTGCGGCCTTCTCCCAGAAGCTCGAACGAGACAGGGTGGACGACGCCATGCTCGCATTCGACGACGACCCAGACATGCTTGTAGGCTTTGAAGTGCTCGGGGAGCTCCTTCTTCGTTGCGGCTCTGCCGGCCGCTGCCGGCGCCTGTTTCGGTGCTTCAGCCATGATCGAACCCTTCTACTGCCCGCTTGAAAATCGCATCAGGTCACCTTCGATGGCGGGTTGTCGCGCGAAGATTTCGCCCATCACCGCTTCGGCCAGAGCTTCGAAGGAGAGATCGGCCGTCGGAATCTGATGCGCCTTCTCGGCGCGGGCCGACGGCGCGAAAACTTTCTTCACGATGGTGGGCGAACCTCGCAACCCGCATTTCGTGAGATCGGTGATGCCGGCATCCGCCGCGCTCCAGGTCACGACCTGCGTGCGCGCGGCGCGGAAGGCATCTTCGAGCGTGCCGCGCCTCATCTCGTTCGTGCCTTCGAGCATGGTGACGAGCACGGGCAGCCGCGTCGAGAGAACCTGCACGCCGCCTTCGGCCCTGCGCTCGACCGTGATCTCCTCCGCCGCGAGATCGAGTTCGGCGATCCGCGCCACATAGGTTAGCTGGTTGAGCCTGAGCCGCTTTGCGATGCCCGGACCCACCTGGGCCGTGTCGCCGTCGATCGTCTGTTTTCCGGTGAAGACGATCGAGGGCTTGCCGAATTCCTCGCCGATCTTCGCGAGCGCGCCCGCGAGCGCATAGCTCGTCGCAAGCGTATCCGAACCGGCAAAGAAACGATCCGTCAGCAGAACGGCGCGGTCCGCACCGAAAGTGAGCGCCTTGCGCAGCGAGTCCTCGGCCATGGGTGGCCCCATGGTGAGCACCGTCACCTCGCCGCCGAAGCGATCGCGCAACCGCATCGCTTCTTCCAGCGCGAAGAGATCATAGGGGTTGATGATCGTCGGAACGCCCTGGCGCATGATCGTGTTCGTGACCGGATGAACACGGATTTGCGCACTGTCGGGAACCTGCTTCATGCAGACGACGATATGCATCGGCTCTCACCCTCGTCCTGACACCTCCGCGACAGCAGAGGTTACGATTGCGTAACGGCAAGCATCGTGCCAACGGGCCCCGGCGCGGAATCGCGCAGAAGTCGCATGAAACCGGGCGGAATGAGGCTTTCTCCCGACAAGGCAGAGCACGAAACCGAACCCCTCTGTCGGGTAAGCGACATCATTGTCACGCCTCCTTTTTCGCCACCGCCAACGAGGCGAGCGGCACGAATGGTCTCGCGGCCTCCGGCTTCGGCTCGGCGGCCTCCTTGTGGACCTTGAAGAGGCGCTCCTGGATCGGCGAGGAGGTCACGAAATCCTGATAGGCCTGTTCCAGATGTTCGCGGCAGAGCGCCCGGATGTCGGAATCGCGCAGACCTACGAAGGCACCGTCGCTCTCGCTGCCTTTGAGGTACTGCCCCATCCGCCGCAGGATATGGAGCCGCGCGACATGGACGACCGAGGGCTCGTAGGGCACGTTGAGGAAGGCAAAGAATTCCTCGGCCGCGGACAATCGCGCCAGTTCATCGAGCACGCTCATCACTGTGGTCTCCTCTTGCTTGACATGGCGGCGGCCTGCGTTTCGCACGCTGCCTGAGCCGTTTTATTGGCGGGCCCCATCATTCCCGGATGGAGCGAGGAGCGTCCCTGCATGTGGCTGAGACGGGCTTCCAGAAACTCGATCCTGTCGATCAGGACGCTCAAAACCTCGCCAACCGGATCCGGCACCAGATGGTGATCGAGGTCGATGCGTCCATCGCGACGACGGCGGCGACTCGCATCGCGTACGATCCGGCCGGGGATACCGACAACTGTCATGCCCGGCGGCACATCTTCCACCACCACCGAATTCGCACCGATCCGCGCCTCAACGCAGACCGTGATCGGACCGAGAATCTTCGCTCCCGCGCCGATGAGGACGCCATTCTCGATCGTCGGATGACGCTTGCCCGCGGACCAGGTCGTGCCCCCGAGGGTCACACCGTGATAGAGCGTCACATCGTCTCCGACCTCCGCCGTCTCCCCGATCACGACGCCCGCGCCATGATCGATGAAGAAGCGCCGGCCGATCGTCGCGCCCGGATGAATGTCGACATTGGTCAGCAGCCGCCCGAACCAGGAGAGCCAGCGCGCGGGAAATCGCAGGCCGCTCTTCCAGAGCCGGTTCGAGAGCCGATAGAAGATGACGGCGTGAACGCCCGGATAGGTCAGCACGACCTCGGCGGCGTAGCGGGCAGCCGGATCGCGCGCCTTCACGCAAGCCACGTCTTCGCGGATCAGCGTCCACAGCGTCGCGTCGCGGCTGTTGCTCGATCCTCCTCGAACGCGGCGCGGGTTCATGGTCGATATCCTCATTCCACCTCGGCGCTCGCCGGGCGCGCCTGTCCGGGCGATGTCGCGTCGTAGAATTCGAGGAGTTCATCCTTCTCGATCGGCCGTTTGAGCGCGACGGCGCGCGCCCTGACCTTGTCGAGCGCCCGCCTCGCGCGGCTCTCATCGACGACAACGCCGAGAGACGTCAGCGCGCTGGCGATCGCCGCCATGCCCGAATGTTTTCCCAGCACGATGTTTCGGGTGCGCCCGAACAGGGCCGGATCGAGCGCCTCGTAGCATTCCGGATCGCGCAGCAGGCCCGAGACGTGGATGCCGGATTCATGCGCGAAAGCCGCCGAGCCGACGATCGATTTCGCCGCGGGGATGGGGCGCCGCGCGGCACCGGCAACCAGTTCCGCCAGATCGAACAGATGCGTGAGATCGACATTGGTCTTCCGGCGGGCGAGCTGGCCGAGCGCCGCGACGACTTCTTCGAGCGCCGCATTGCCGGCCCGTTCGCCGAGGCCGAGCACGCAGACGCTGACATGGGTTCCGCCGCCGCGCACGGCCGCCAGCGTGTTGGCCGTTGCAAGGCCGAGATCGTCATGCCCGTGAAATTCGAGTTCGAGGCTCGTCTCCGCGCGCAAGCGCCGGAATATCTCATAAGTGCTGAACGGATCGAGCACGCCGAGCGTGTCTGCAAAACGAAAGCGGTGAGCACCCGCCTCCTCCGCAGCCACGATGACTCTGGAGAGAAAATCTCCATCCGCGCGGCTCGAATCCTCACCACCCAGGGCGACCGCAAGCCCCTTGTCCCGCGCGTAGGAAACAACCCGATGAATTCGCGAGAGGACATCCTGACGACCGGCCCGGAATTTGACCCATATCTGACGATCGGACACAGGCACCGAGAGATTGACGCGCTTCAATCCGGTCCTCAGCGCCGCATCGACATCGGCCTCCGTTATCCGGCACCATGCAATGACCGCGGAACGGCGCACCGCTTCGCCCACCGCCGCCATCTCCTCGATCACGGCATCGCCCATTGCGGGCACGCCGGCCTCGATCTCGTCGACGCCTGCGGCTTCGAGGCTGCGCGCAATCGCCAGCTTTTCCTCAAGCGTGAAGGACACGCCCGGCGCCTGCTCACCGTCGCGCAGCGTCGTGTCGTTGACGATAACCCGGAACATATCGAACGGCATGGCACTCATTATTTCATCACGCGCAATTGGTTACACCGACCTGCCCGCGAGCCTGTCGATCCCGCCAGGCCGACGATTGCTCCCTGAGCCGCTCGACGACGGGTGGGACGACCTCCAGAACCCGGTCGACATCTTCGGCGGAATTTTCGCGCGACAGCGAAAGCCGGATGGCGCCATGCAGGGCCCCGGCGGGCACACCCATCGCGCGCAACACATGAGACGGCTCCATCGAACCCGAACTGCAGGCAGAGCCGGACGAGGCCGCGATGCCCGCCCTGTTCATATGCAGAAGAACGGCCTCGCTCTCGACATAGTCGAACGCGATGTTCGATGTGTTGGGCAGCCTGTTCCCAACGTCGCCCGCGACAGCGCAATGACCGATCCTCTGAATCAGCCCGCGCTCCAGGCGGTCCCGCAAGGCACGGAGCCGCGGTCCTTCATCCATGAGAGAGGCCGCCAGTTCGGCCGCCTTGCCGAATCCGACGATCGCCGGCACGTTCTCCGTTCCGCCGCGCCGCCCCCGCTCCTGCTTTCCGCCTCGAATGAGCGGCCTGAACTTCACACCCTTGCGGAGATAGAGAGCGCCGACCCCCTTCGGTCCATGCAGCTTGTGGCCGGAGAGCGAGAGCATGTCGATTTCTGTCGCCTTGAGATCGATCGGAATGCGGCCGACGGCCTGCACCGCATCGGTGTGGAAAAGCGCGCCGGCGGCATGCGCATATTGCGCGAGTTCCGCAACCGGAAAGATCGTTCCAGTCTCATTGTTCGCCCACATGACCGACGCAATCGCGGTCCGCAGACCGAGCGCCCGGCGATAGGTTTCGATGTCGAGACGCCCTTGCGCGTCGACACCGACGTAATGAACCTTGATCCCCCGTGTTTTTTCCAGATGGCCGACGAGGGAAAGGATTGCGGGATGCTCGACCGCCGTGGTGACGATTTCATCGCGGCCCTCCTGCGCTTCGAGGGCCGAGAGGATCGCGGCATTGTCGGCTTCGGTGCCGCCCGAGGTAAAAACGATCTCGTGATCGAAGGCGGCGCCGAGCAGCGTCTGCACCTGCCGCCGCGCCAACCTCACCGCGTCGTCGACTTCGGCGCCGAAGTCGTGGACGGATGATGCGTTTCCGAACTTCTCGGTAAAATACGGCAGCATCGCGGCGACGACCTCAGGGTCGGTGCGTGTTGTCGCATTGTTATCGAGATAGATCGGCCGCATGGCGTATCCCTCTCAATATCGCTTCAGTGTTTCGCCCTGGCCGCGCCCGCCACCGGAATGAGCCGCACCAATTCGCCGAGCTTTTCGACGATGCGCGCCTGAATGCCTTCGAGCGTGGCGCTGCTCAGCTTGCAGAAGACGCAGGCGCCCGAGAGCCTGACCATCACCCTGTTGCCGTCGACCTCGACGAGTTCGCAGTCGCCGCCGTCGCGGCGCAGGTTCGGACGTATCTCTTCGATGGCTTCCTGAATGAGCCGCAACCGCTCCGCATCGGCCGTCGGCGATCGCATCGTCTGTTCGGTTTCGACAAGCATTGTCTTGCCTCTCTCCTCAACGGGCGGCCGGTCGCGGCCGGGAATGCTTCAGCTGAAGGACTTGCCGCAGGAGCAGCTTGAAGTCGCGTTCGGATTTTCGAAGGTGAAGCCCGACCCTTCGAGCGCCACGACGAAGTCGATCGTCGTGCCGGAGAGAAGTTCATGGCTCTTGGTATCGACGAAAACCTTGACGCCGTCGCGCTCGATGACCGTGTCGTCGGGATCGGCCGCGTTAACGAGGCCCATCATGTATTTGTAGCCGGCACATCCGCCGGACTCGACCATGATGCGCAGGCCGCCGACCGGTTCGGCCGCGCCGGCAATCGCAGTACGAACGGCATTCAACGCGCTGTCAGTCAGATTAATCATCGCTTCACCCAACGGGACCGAGGAAGACTCCGGTCATCGAATGGCAAGAGCTGTGCCACACGCCAAACTGCTGATAAAGCGACGTTTTTTCCGATCACCGGCTGTCGCGTTTGCGACGTGTGTCGGCTTTCCGACAGGGAAGTTCCGGCGGTGGCGCGACGAAATTCGGGGCCTGTCGCTCATGTCGATCGCGCTATCGGCCGATCCGCCCGCTTGCACCTCTTGCGGCAATGGCGCATGCCGAACCGGCAGACCCCTTGCATGGCGGCTTCCATAGCTGCAATCGAGAGGACGTCCATGACGACGATAGAGAAGACTGCGATCGAGAATACCGCGCTCGGCCGGCTCGACCGGGAGGGACGCCTCCTCAATGCGGTGCTGAAAGGCCCGGCGACCAAAGCCGGGCGCCTCGGGTTTCGCGGCGATATAGCGCTGATGTTCCAGACGCAGGTGGCCGATGAAAAACGGCCGCCCGAATTCTCGATCGAGCAGGTTCTGACGATCGCGCAGGAGAACAAGCCGACCATTCCCGTTCTTGTCGGCTATCTCCATTCCTTCGCCTATCTGCGGACGGCGGCGCAAGTGCTCGACGGACTTCTCAACCCGGCCGGCACCTACCTCTTCTTCTGCAACAACATCAGTCTTCTCGCGAAGTATCGGGTCACGATCGGCGGCATCACCTTCCTCATTCTGCCCTGCGACGAATCGACCGTCTGGAAGGAAACGCTCGATCTTCTGGGTATCGACAAGAACGACATCAAAAAACTCGATACCGCCGGCAAGCTCGACTACGTGCTCGACCTGCTGCCCGGCCTCGACGCGGCCTATGAGACCATCACCTGTGAGCAAGGGCTGACGCTCATGGAGCCGGTGAAGAATCGCAATGAGAACCGCCCGGTCTGAGGCGCCGCCGCGTCAGGCGTCCTCCTCGTCCGGAAGAACCTCGTCGTCCTCGACCAGCGTCACGCCCGAAAGGCAGATGTCGCCGTCGATGACGCGGAGGAGAACCGGTTCCAGGCGCTGCCCCATGCAAGGCCCGTCGACGCAGAGTCCGTCTGCGAGATCGAACAGCGCGCCATGCTTGCCGCACATCAGCCTCGTTCCGTTGTTCGGATCGAGAAACTGGTTGCGCTCCCAGTCGAGCGGAACCTCGTTATGGGGGCACTTGTTGACATAGCCGAGCACCTGCTTGCCCCAGCGCACGACGACGATGGGCCAGGGGCGCCTTGTGCCGCCCTCGCCGACCCGCATGAGGTGAAAGCCACGCGCCCTCCGGCTCGGAATGTCATTCAGTTCGCAGATCACATAGGCGACGTTGCGTTCCATCCTGCCTGCTCCATCGGGGCGCCTTGCCGCCTTGCTCCCTGCAAGATTCGCGCAGAACGGACCCCCTCCATCGGACATACGTGACTGGCACGAAACTTGATGGTTCGCGAGGACCATGTCAGCGCAGGGAGTTTCCAGATGAACATCGCACAGGCCTTTGAAAATCGCAGCCTCGACGAAATCAGGGAACTGCTCGCCGGCGGAAGCCTCACCGTCTATTCGGTCGCGCGACCCGTCACCGCAGACAGCCCCGTGGATCGCAGCACCACTCTCGCAAGCTTTACATTCGCCTCGCCCGCTTTCGGCGAAACGGCGGACGACCTCGAAATGCCGCGGTTTGCCGCCAATCCCGTAGCCGCGAGCAGCGTCGGCACGCCGGGATTCGCACGCGTCCGCACGGCGGCGGGCACTGTGCTGGGCGATTTTTCGGCTGGCCCCGGCGACCGCGAGATCAAATTCGCCGAGGTTTCCTGCTCGCAGGGCGCGCCGGTGCGCATCACGGAATTCAGGTTCAAGGCCGAAGGAAGCTGGCCGGAAAGGCCGGATTATTACGAAACGAAGCCGCGCTCGGGCTTTCCTCTTCCGGCGAGACTCTGAAAAACCCGATAGAGATACGCCGCGGCCCATGTTGGATTGCCGACAGATGTCCGACTTCCGACAGCGAACTCATCGTGAGAAAGGCAGGCAATGATGGCCAAGCTCGTGAAACATACCCGGGACGGACGCAAGCTCGAAGTGGCGGGGCGCGCCATCCTTCTCGACGGCCAGATCGAGGCTTTCGAACTGATCGACGTGAGCCAGCATCCCAGACGACCGGCCATCCTGAAGGTCTTGCCGGAGGCGACGCATATGGCCGGACGTGTCGCGCTGACGCGCGAAGAGGCTGGAATCGTTGAAACCGCCTTCGCGGAGGCCGAAGCCGCCATTCTTGCGAGTCCCGCCGCCATCAACGAGCGCTTCCGCATCGCCGCCTTGTGGAAGGCACGCGATCAGGGTATCGAATAGAAGTCAGGCAATCGCCTCGCGGCCATTGCGCAGCCGGGCGAGCAGGGCTTCACCGTCCTCTGCCCCGAAGCAGGCGCTGAAATCGTCGCATTCCGAGCAGACCGGCGCCGAACAGAGGGTGAAGCCTTCCGACCGGCACACCAGCCGATAGAGAAATTTCTTCCACTTCATGTCATGCTCGTTCTTCTCGGCGAGGCGCGCGAAATGGCGCTTCATGAGGCGTGACAGCTCGCTGCGGTCGTTGAGGCCGAGATCCTGCCAGAGATGATGAGGGCGTCCGCAGCGCCGCGCGATCATCGCGGTGAGGTGACGCTGCAGCCGGGTCGCACCGGTGGAATACATCCAGAGGATGTCCCTTAGCGGCCGCTCCTCCTCGTCGATCGTCGTCGCGAGGGCCGCACATTCTTCAAAGTCTACGAGCGCACCCGGAAACATCTCGGCGACGAGCATGACAAGATCGCGGCCGTCGAGCCCGACACAGTCGCATAAGGTCCGGCCGTCGGGTCGGGCCTCGCTCAGTGCAAGCGCGATGATGGCGGCCGCGACGTGAATGTCGAAGTCGTCGAAGGTCGACGAATCCGCATTTTCCACCAACCGTCGATAGGCCTCTTCCGGCTCCATCCCGTTTCCCGTCAGGCTGCTTCGACCGTCGCGCGAGCGTGCGTCTGGCAATTGGTCGGACACACGCGTGCGCAGGCGCCACAGCCGATGCAGGCGCCCTCGTCGTTCATCACCATGACCTTCTTCTCGATCTCGTCATCGTCATCGTCGTCGAGGTCGATGAGCTCTCCGTCGTCGTTTATACCCTTGAGGGTCATCACATCGCGGCCGCAGACCTTGTAGCAACGCCCGCAGCCGATGCATTTTTCCGGATTGATCGCCAGAAGAAACTCAGGTTTCCAAAGCCGTCCGTCGCGCGTTGAATGAGGCATGATGGTTGATTGTCCTTCGCGTAGTCAGGCGCTCTCGAGTTCCTTCAGCCTGGCGCGCTTCTGCTCCAGTTCGGCGAAAGCATCATGCGTTCGCCGGGCGACATCCATGATCGTCGGCCAGTTGACCGGCAATTCCTCGGAAAGATCGTGCATATCCATCTTGGCCTGCATCGCCTTGGCTGAAAGTTTCCTGATCTCGGCCTTCAACGTGTCCACATCGCCCATGACCACCGCCTCAATATTTCGCAACATCCGGAAACTTCTCGATCATCTCGATTCCGGCCCTGATGTATTTGTCGCCCTCTTCGGCGAGCTTTCCGAAATTGTCGAAGCCGAAGCGATGGACATCGCGCAACTGCTTGTTGACGACGATCAGCCGCCCGCCGATGAGCACCATGCGACCGAAACCTTCATGGCTCATCTTCAGCATCGGCGAGACCATCACACCCGTCGCGCGCTCGATGCACAGGGCGATGGTGTTGAAGAAGAGTTCGAGATGCCAGATCGTCTCGGGGTCCGGATCGCCGATGATGGGCAGTTCACGCCGCTTATGCTTGTCGACGATATAGGGAGCGAGCACCTCCAGATCGGCCTTGCCTTCCCAGGCACCGTGAGAATCCTGCGCCCGCCAGACCTTGACGAGTTCCTTGATGAAAGGCGCATCCGCCGCCGGATCGCGCTCGATAGGCTCGGCCACTTCAGACATGTCGTTCCTCATTCGTCGAAGTCGATGGTTCTCTCCTGCCCCTTCAGCATGGCCTTGCGGAGCCATGGCGGCGGCGTTCCCTTCAGCACGTCCTCGATTTTCGCGAGAAGATCGGCGATCTCCTCCGGCTGGTTCACCTTCATCGGATGGATATTGCTCGCGACGACGCGCGCCGCACCGGAGCCGCCTATGGCCGCGACATAGAGAATGGCGCAGTCCTTGATCGCCTCGATCTTCGGGGCGAGCTTGTCTTCGTTGCCGTCTTCCTGGAGGTCGCCGGAGAACTCGACGGCTTCGACGAAACGATGCCCCTCCGGACCGACGTCGTAGATGGCGATATTCCGCGCCCAGCCGAAATGCGCATCGACCCGTTTCAGGTCCTGCGTCGCGAATGCGATTTTCATGCGCCTGCACCTCAACTTTCGGTTAGTGACCGACCACGGCTTCGACCGCATCGGCGGACGGTTCACCCGCCAGGCGCCAGCTATCCGGCGTCGGCTCGTGATTAAGCTCGCCGTCGGCGATGAGCAGATTGGCGATGTCGAAGATCAAATCCCTGGTGCCGCAATAGCCGACCGAGACGAGATGCCCGGCACCGAGCCGATCGAACATGGGAAGGCCCATGCGGAAGAAGGGAATGCCAAGCCGTGCGGCGGCCTGGCGGCCATGCGAATGCGTAATCAGGAGATCGCAGCCCCTCGCCTTCGCGAGCGTTTCGAGGTCTTCGAGATCGCCGATGAGAACTTCTTCGGCGGCGACCCGCTCAAGCACGGGAGATTGTGCCGTCGTCACCGCCGCCGTCACCTCCACACCCATTTCGTGAAGCATGCCGCTTACATCGAACAGGAGGTCGGGCTCGGCGCCGATGGCGAGCTTCCGCCCGCCAAGATGAAAATGGCCGTCGAGCATCGCATCGACGAGTTGTCCACGCGCACGGCGATATTTCAGCGGAACGGGCCTTCCGCTGATCTCGCTCAGGAACATCATGAAGTCGTCATTCGGCGCGAGCCCGCAGAGCCTGTCGAAGAGCCTGAAAGGAACGCCGGTGCGCCTCTCCATCGTTTCCACCGCAAGACGCATCTGTTCGCCGATCGCGATGGTCCATGACGAAAGACCCATGGCCGCGACTTCCTCGACGCCCGTTCCGCCGATCGTCGTCGGCGTGAATTCCTCCGGAATGTGACCGTCGAGCGAGCCCGCGAGATCGGGAAGGAAAGTCGGCACGAGACCGAAATCCTCGATCATCGTCCGCAATTCGCCGAGATCGCCCGGGGTCAGGTGGCAACCCGGCAGGACGTTGACACGGGCCGGATCACGGCGTGCGCCTTCCGCAGGCTTTTCGACCAGAACATCGATCATCCGGGCGACGGTCTTGCGCCATCCATCCTGAAAGGCGTCTTCAAAGTCGGGTGTCGACACATAAACAAGCGCGAGTTTATCAAGCTCCGGATGCTTCTCGCGGACGAGCCGGATATAGCCTTCGACATCGTCGCCCTTGGTCTCCGTGACGCCGGTCGAACAAATGCCGATCACTTCGGCCTTGGTACGGTTGTAGATGTTGACGATTGCCTGCTCGACATTCTCGAAGCCGCCGAGCACGGTGGCGACTTCGCTCATCGCCGTCGTTTGCAGCGGGATCGCCTCCTTGAAATGACGGACGAAGAGAACGAGGCCGAAGGAAGTGCAGCCCTGCGAGCCGTGCAGCAGAGGCATCGCACCGCGCAGGCCCATGAAGGCGAGCGCCCCGCCGATCGGCTGGCTCATTTTCAGCGGGTTGACAGTGCAGGCCTTCTTGCCGGTGGTCACGACCGCCATGGTCTCACTCCGCCGCCACGAGCGCCGCGGGCTTCATCTTTGCCGACAACGAAGCGATGACGCCTTCGATACGCTCCGTACAGGCGCCGCAGCCGCCCGAGGCCTCGGTATGCTCCCTGACGCTTTCAACCATCGTCAGCCCATGCGCCGCGATGGCATCCTCGATGGTGCCGAGGTCGACGCTTTTGCAATTGCAGATTTTCCTTGCCCGGCGAACGGCTTCCGCGCGCTCGGGATCGGCGGCGAGCGTCGCCGCTTCCGCGTCCATCTGCGCGATGGCCCTGGCCTGCCAGCTCTGCGACGCATCATCCCACGGAGCGGCTCTCCGCACCTGCTCCCAGATCGGGTTATAGAGCGCCTTATCGATCTGGCGGACGAGTTCCACCATGCCGACATATCCCATATAGGCGTGATGACGCTCCTGATTGATGTCGAGCCAGGGCATCGCCGCCTTCAGGGCCACGAATTGCGAGCGTCCACCCGACAACATGATGTCGGCCCGCGCATCCTTCAGCATCTTGTACATTTCGCGCGGCGTCATGTCCTCGATCATATGGGCGTCCTGACCCATCAGTTCCTTGATCTTCTCCTTGTCTTCCCTGGTCGATTTCTTGACGCTCGTGCCGACGAGTTCGAGCCCCGCCTCCTGCAACGCCGCGACCACCGACCAGGATTTGACGCCGCCGGTAATAAGCAGAACCTTCTTGCCCTTGAAGCGCGGCTTGTAAGGCTCGATGGCGGCCCAGGCGCGCGCTTCCTCGCGTGCGATCAGAGCTTCCGTCCTCCCCAGCAATTCATCGGGAGCACCGCGTTCGACCAACAGTCTCGAAATCTCGCGAAGGGAGTCGCTCGTGTCGCCGATGCCGTAGAACGAGCCTTCGAAGAAGGGAATGCCGTAGCGCTCCTCCATCTTGCGCGCGACATTGATCATGGCCTTGGAGCAGACCATCATCGCGGCGCGCGCACGATGCGAATAGGCAACCTCGCGATATTTCCCATCTCCCGAGAGGCAGGAGAGAATCCGGATGCCAAGTTCGTCGAGAAGCGGCTTCACCTGCCACAACTCACCGGAAAGATTGTATTCGCCGATGATGTTGATGTCGTAAGGCGTCGTGTAGTCCGGCTCCTCGGTGCCGATCACATGATCGAGGATCGCTTCGCCCGCCAGCTTGTTCCCGAGATTCTTCGGACCGACGAAACCCGGTGAGTTGATCGGGATCACCGGCTTGCCGAATTTCTCCCGCGCCGCCTTGCACACCGCGTTGATGTCGTCGCCGATCATCGCCGGCACGCAGGTCTGATAGACGAAGACGGCCGGCGGGTCGTATTTCTCGATGATTTCCCTGATCGCCTTGAACAACCGCTTCTCGCCGCCGAACACAACATCCGTTTCGTTGATGTCGGTGGTAAAGCCTGTCCGCCAGATATTCGAACCGGACGACCTGGCGCCGCGATTGTCCCAGGAGTTTCCCTCGCAGGCGATTGGCCCATGAACGAGATGGGCGACGTCCGTTAAAGGCTGCAGAGCGATCTTCGCGCCGTCGAAAGCGCAGCCGCCGGCGGCGCCTCCGGGCTGAAGCTGCTTGGTGCAGCCCTTTTTCCGCTCGGCTTCGGATTTGTTCGTATTCTTGCCGCAGCCCGGCTCGTTGAAGACGCCCTGGATGGTTGCGGATAGAGAACTCATGCGTCCCTCCTGTTGCCTTCGGGTGAACTCACCCTGACTGGCTTGCGGGTAGCCACTTCGTCGGCGGTCCCGGCGCGCCACCGGAACCGCCACGTCGCAATTGAGGCGCTCAGCGAATGATGTCGAAGCTGTAATCCGTCTTCGCCGGCACATTCGTGTTGCGGTCGATCTCGTCGAAAATCCTGTCGAGGATCCAGACGAGCACGTTCATCGCGCCCTGATAGCCCCACACCGGATAGCGGTGGTGGTGGTGGCGGTCGAAAATCGGGAAGCCGATGCGGATCAGCGGCGTTCCCGTGTCGCGCTCAAGATATTTCCCGTAGGTATTGCCGATCAGGAAATCGACGGGCTCGGTGAAGAGCAGCGAGCGCATGTGCCAGAGATCCTTGCCCGGGTAGACGTGGCAGTCCTTGCCGAAAGGCGAACTGTCGAAGAGTGCCTGCACCTTTTCGGCCCAGGCCTTGCTTCCGTTCGTGGCGAGGACATGGGTCGGTTCGGCGCCGAGTTCGAGCAGGAAGGCGGCCAGACCGAGGCAGAGATCCGGATCGCCATAGATCGCGAATTTCTTGCCGTGGATATGCGCGCTCGAGTCCGCGACCGCATCGACGAGGCGGCCGCGCTCGCGGGCGAGTTCCTCGGGAATCCCCTTTCCGGTGATGCGGGCGATTTCCATCAGGAAGCGATCCGTCGCGGCGACGCCGACCGGATGGTTGAAGGCGACGACCTCCTGTCCATGCGCGGCGGCGAGGCCCAGCGTCTTTTCGGTGCAGAATTCCTGCATCGAGATGGTGGCCTTGGCATGAACGGCGTTTGCCGCTTCTTCCAGCGTGGTGCCGCCGTCATACATGCGGAACTCGCCGTCGGTCGGCGTATCCCAGACGTCGCTGTTGTCGCCCAAGATCGTGTGCTCGACGCCCATCAGGCCGAGGAGGCGCTTGATCTCGCGCAGATTGCCGACCGTGTAACCGTCGAAGCCGCCGATGAAATTGATGCTCTCATTCGGCTGGCGTTCGAGCTTCGGCGCGGTGCCGGCCTTGCCGTCCCAGAAATGCTCTAGAATACCCTTCATGACATTGTCGTAGCCGGTGACATGGCTACCGACGAAAGCGGGCGTATGGGCAAAGGGAACGTCGTATTCCTCGGGAACCGAGCCCTTCTCCTTGGCCGTCTTGATGAAAGCATTGAGGTCGTCGCCGATCACTTCGGCCATGCAGGTGGTCGAGACCGCGATCATCTTGGGCTTGTACATGTTGTAGGTGTTGGCGAGCCCGTCGATCATGTTGTTGAGGCCGCCGAAAACGGCCGCGTCTTCCGTCATCGACGAAGAAACGCAGGAACTCGGCTCCTTGAAATGCCGCGAGAAGTGGCTCCGGTAGTAGGCGACGCAACCTTGCGAGCCGTGAACGAAAGGGATGGTGCTCTCGAAGCCGACGGCGGCGAAGACCGCGCCAAGCGGCTGGCACGCCTTGGCCGGATTGACCGTCAACGCCTCGCGCGCGAAATTCTTTTCGCGATATTCGGGCGTCTTCGCCCATTCGCGCACCCGCTCGACTTCGGCCGGATCGCGCGGATTCTCAAACATCTTCTTCTTGTTTGCCAGCATCTGCTGGTATTCCGGACCGCGGAAGAGATCGAAGTGATCGAGCACATGCTCGGCGTTCTGTGTCATGATGAAGCCCTCTACAAAAAACGTGGTCTCGATCGGTACCGCCCCCCCTCGCCGAGGAGGGCCGGCCGGCGCGTCAATCCGCTGCGATCAGGTTCGGCTTGGGGACACCCTTCCAGGGCGTCTTCGCCATCTTCCAGATCGGCGCGTTGATGGCCATGTCCATGTCGCGCGCGAAGATCGCGAAGCCGTCATAGCCGTGATAGGGGCCGGAATAGTCCCAGGAATGCATCTGACGGAAAGGCACGCCCATCTTCTGGAAGACGTATTTTTCCTTGATGCCCGAGCCGACGAGATCCGGCTGGATCTTTTCGACGAATTTTTCGAACTCGTAGCCGGTCACGTCGTCATAGATCAGCGTGCCGTCCTTCACATAGTGCTGAGCCGTTCGCTGATAGTCGTCATTGTGGCCGAATTCGTAGCCCGTGCCGACGACCTCCATGCCGAGGTCTTCATAGGCGCCGATCACATGGCGCGGACGTAGCCCGCCGACGAAGAGCATCACCGTCTTGCCTTCGAGGCGCGGACGGTACTTCGCGATGACCGCATCCATCAGCGGCTGGTACTTCGCGATGACGCGTTCGGCGCCTTCCTTGATCTTGTCGTCGAAATAGCTTGCGATCTTGCGCAGCGACTCGGCGATCTTGCTCGGGCCGAAGAAGTTGTATTCGCACCACGGAATGCCGAATTTCTCTTCCATGTGCCGAGAGATGTAGTTCATCGAGCGGTAGCAATGGAGGACGTTGAGCTTCGCTTTGGGCGTCGCTTCGAGTTCGGCAAGGCTGCCGTCACCCGACCACTGGGCGATGACGCGCAGGCCCATTTCCTCAAGCAGGATGCGCGACGACCAGGCGTCGCCGCCGATATTGTAGTCGCCGATGATCGCGACGTCATAGGGCGTCGGTTCGAATTTCGGCGCCGCGTCGGGATCCATCTTGTCGAACACAAAGTCCCGGATCGCGTCATTGGCGATGTGGTGGCCGAGCGATTGCGAGACGCCGCGGAAGCCTTCGCAGCGCACGGGAACGATCGTCTTGCCGCCGAATTCCTTCGACTTCGCCTTGGAGACGGCTTCGATATCGTCGCCGATCAAACCGATCGGACATTCCGACTGCACCGTTATGCCGTTGTTGAGCGGGAAGAGCTCCTGGATTTCGTCCATGATCTTCAGGAGTTTCTTGTCGCCGCCGAAGACGATGTCCTTCTCCTGGAAATCGGAGGTGAACTGCATGGTCACGAAGGTGTCGATGCCGGTCGTGCCGATATAGTAGTTGCGCCGCGCCGCCCAAGAATACTGGCCGCAGCCGACAGGACCGTGGCTGATATGGATCATGTCCTTGATCGGGCCCCAGACCACGCCCTTCGAGCCGGCATAGGCGCAGCCGCGGATCGTCATGACGCCCGGAATGGATTTCAGGTTCGATTTGACGCCGCAATCGGCCTTTCCGGCTTCATGCACGTTGAGATGCTTGGCGCGCCGCTTCGCCGTCTTTTCCGGATAGACTTCCAGGACTTCGGCGATCAATTCCTTGTTGCGAGCTTTGATCTCCGCAACGCTCTGCGTTTTCGTCAAACTCATTTTTGTGTTCCTCGCTTGATCTCGTTTGTCCCGGCGGGTCTCCGGCCCCTCTCGCGAGGGGCCGGATTCCAAGTCGGCCCTCAGGCCATTTCCACGGCCAGTTCGGACGCCGTCTTGCCGACGACCGACTCATCGACCGGCTTCATGATCCCGTGCTCCATCAGCATGTCCTCAAGCTCGTCCATGGTGATCGGGGTGGGGATAATGCCCTTGCCGGCATTGTTGTGAATCTTGTTGGCAAGATTGCGGTAGTGCTGCGCCTGCTGGGATTCGGGTGCATATTCGAGCACCGTCATGCGCCGCAGCTCGGCGTGCTGCACGATGTTGTCACGCGGCACGAAATAGATGAGTTCCGTCCCGAGCTTTTTCGCCATCGCCTCGGCCAGTTCGAGTTCCTTGTCGGTCTGGCGCTCGTTGCACACCAGCCCGCCAAGGCGCACACCGCCCGAGTTCGCATATTTCAGAATGCCCTTGGAGATGTTGTTGGCCGCATACATGGCCATCATCTCGCCCGACATGACGATGTAGATTTCCTGCGCCTTGTTCTCGCGGATCGGCATCGCAAAGCCGCCGCAGACGACGTCGCCGAGCACGTCGTAGGACACATAATCGATGTCCTCGTAGGCGCCATTTTCCTCGAGGAAATTGATCGAGGTGATGACACCGCGGCCGGCGCAACCGACCCCCGGCTCAGGTCCACCGGATTCGACGCATTTGATGTCCTTGAATCCGATCTTCATCACTTCTTCGATCTCGAGATCCTCGACGCTGCCGGCGGCGGCGGCGAGGCTCAGGATCGTGTCTTGCGCCTTGGCATGGAGGATGAGACGCGTGGAGTCCGCCTTGGGATCGCAACCCACGATCAGAATCCGGTGTCCCAGCTCAGCCAGAGCCGCAAGAGTGTTCTGGGAAGTCGTGGACTTGCCGATACCTCCCTTACCGTAAAACGCAATTTGTCGTAGTGAAGACATGTAGGTCTCCTTCAAACCGATTGCCGATAACTACCGCGCGGTAAGCGCGAACTGTTCCTCTCCAGGAGAGGGGCTCGCGGGTTACAGGAAGGAGCACATCGCTCGTCTGCGCGTCTGCGTGCACTCAGCCCTCACTCGCCTTCCGCTTTCCCCCAGAGCAACCAGCGTGCCAATTCGCGGCGGGGCTCTAAACGCCTGATTTATCGCGGGAAACGGCGGTTCCCCGAGCCGGCTTACGGATGTTTTGAAACCGACAGCGCGTGTCAGGCTGTAGGAAACAAAACAACAATTGACGGATGCGACGGCGGCGCGTGCAGGCCGCCTGCGGCTTTTGCCGCCTCTCACCCGCCATCTCGACGGAATGGATTTTGCTAGACCACCTTCGACCGTTGCGGCGGACGACGTTCGGAACATTTCTGGCGAGGACGAAATGCAGATTGGCGTTGAGACTTCCAAGGCTGTCGATCAGCGGCGCGTGTTCGTCGTCGACAATGACGAAATCACGCGCGCAGCGCTCCAGTTCATGCTGCATGACGAGATCGAGACCCATGAACTCGCAAGCCCCGAAGAGGCCTATGACAAGGGTGCCGGCTGGCTCAAGCCGCATCTCGTGCTGCTCGGCGTCTCCTTTCTTGCAGAGAGGGGCTCAGGGCTTGTCGGTGAGCTGACGGGGCGGTTTCCCGATGCGCGTGTCCTCATCGTCTGCGACAAGGCCGACGAAGCCGTTGCGATCGAAGGCATGAAAGCCGGCGCGCATGGCGCGCTGGTGAAGCCGTTGACGCTGGAGACCGTGCGAAAGAAGGTCGACACGATCCTCGGCCGCGGCGGCGCCGCACCGATCGTTCAGCTCGGCCTTCTCAAATAGGAGAGCACCTTGGCGACCGTCGTTTTCTACGAGAAACCCGGATGCAGGACGAATGCGCGGCAGCGGCGTCTGCTTGAAGCCGCCGGCCACGTCCTGCTCGTCAGGAACCTGCTCACGGAAGCGTGGACGGCCGGCGAATTGCTGAGCTATTTCGGCGATATGCCGGTGACGAACTGGTTCAACCCCGCCGCGCCCACCGTGAAATCCGGCAGCGTCGATCCCGAACGCGCCGATAGCGAAGCGGCGCTCGCCCTGATGCTTGCCGACCCGCTTCTGATCCGCCGCCCGCTCCTCGAAATGGGGGGAAGGCGACGCGCCGGCTTCACTCCGGATGTCGTCGCCTGGCTGGGCCTTTCTCCGGCCGGGGAAGACGAGCCGGATCCGCAATCCTGCGTACATGCCGGCCGCAAGGATACTCCAGGTTTGCCGGCGTGCCCCGCACCGGCCCAACATTTTTGAGGGTAGAAATCATGCAGGAGCATACAAGCTACCGGCGTATCGATGCCGGGGAAGCGCAGGTGCTGCTTGCGCAAGGCGATGTGCTCCTGCTCGATGTCCGTGACAAGGTCTCCTTCCGGCAAGGTGCGATCGGCGGCGCCCGGCACGTCTCGATCGACAATCTGCCGGCAGTAATTCAGAGCCTTTCGAAGAAAATCCCCATCCTCATCTATTGCTTTCATGGCTATGCCAGCCAGGAATATGCACAGATATTCTCGGATTTCGGCTTCCAGAACGTCTTCAGCCTCGACGGCGGTTACGAAGCGTGGAAACGGAGGCCGCGCGCTGCGACCGAGATCGAAGCGAGCGAGACCATACCCGGTTGAAGGCGCTGGATGCCCGCCCTTCACGCCACGGTTACGGCGACGCCCTTGTCGGTCAGAACGGCCGGAAGCTCGCCCAGCCGATACATCTCGCCGACGATGTCCGCGCCGCCGATGAATTCGCCCTTGATGTAAAGCTGCGGAATCGTCGGCCAGTTCGAAAAGGCCTTGATGCCTTCGCGAATCTCGAGATCGGCCAGCACATCGACGCCCCGATAAACCACACCGAGACGCGCCAGAACCTCGACGACGGAAGCGGAGAAGCCGCATTTCGGCGCAGCCGGCGTTCCCTTCATGAAGAGCACAACGTCGTCGCTCGAGAGAATGCCGCCAATGCGCTCGAATACCGGCTTCGACATGAATCGCCCCTTCTGCTTGCGTGAAACCCGAAGACTGGTTGCGTGAAACTCCAGGACCATATGCAAGGGCCGGTCCATTCACTCCGGCGCGGATGTCTGCAACGCCAGCGCATGAAGCACGCCGCCCATCAGTCCCTGAAGCGCTGCATAGACCATCTGATGCTGTTGAATGCGGCTCTTGCCACGGAACACTTCGCACACCACGCTGGCGGAGAAATGATCGCCATCGCCCGCAAGATCGACGACATCGATCCTGGCATCCGGAAATCTTTCCCTGATGAGACGCTCGATCTCCAATCCGGTCATGGCCATGGCGTTGCTCCTGTTGCCTCGCCCACCTTCATGCAAACTCGGCACCAGTTCCCGGACCCGCAATGCGCGCTCGCCGTTGTCGGAAAGCCGACATCGGCACTCGGCCCTGTTGTGGATACGACGTGTGTCGGGCTCGGTCGAGTCGGAAATGCCACATTCTCTTTGAAAAACCTCACGCGGTTCGACATTTGCAGCGTCATCCGTCGCGGTGCGGCTTTTGCTTCCGAAGCGATCGCAAGGAAGGACCCTCATGAGAGACCCGCAACGTTCCGGCTGGGCCACCCGTCCATTTGCCGTGATCCTCGGTACCAATGAGATCGCCTCGGCCGTAGCCGTGCATCTTCATCGCGGCGGGCATGCCGTGGTGATGTCGCACGATCAGATATCGCCGGTAATCCGGCGCAAGATGTCGTTTCACGACGCGCTGTTCGACGATCTGGCCATATTGGAAGACGTTTCTGCGCGACGCGCCGACAGCGGGATCGAGATTCTTTCGGAGCTGGCGCGAGCGGAGGGCGTCGTCGTCACGACGCTCGGTCTTCTCGATTTGATCGTTCTTCGAACGATCGACGTTCTGGTCGATGCGCGCATGCAGAAATATCAGGAGACGTCCGATCTGCGCCGGCTCGCCCGCTTCACCATCGGCCTTGGGCCCGGCTTCTCCGCGGGCGACAATTGCGAGTTCGCCATCGAGACAAGACCCGCGAAGGCAGGCCGGATCATCCGGCGGGGGCCTACCGACCGGGGGGACGGTCAGGTCCGCCGTCTGGGACATCATGGTGCGGAGCGATTCATCTATTCGGCTGAACGCGGCAGATGGCACACCGCCGTCGAGATCGGCACCCGGATATTCAAGGACTTCGTCACCGGGCATCTCGACGGCACGCCCATCCGGGCACCTTTCGACGGCGCGTTGCGCGGCGTCGTCCGCGATGGGACGGAAGTGCCGGCCGGCGTCAAACTGCTTGAGATCGATCCACGCAGGCGAAGGGCCTCCTGGACGGGGATCGAAAGCAGGGCTTCCAACATCGCCAAAGCGGTCGCGAAGGCTGTATCCATCAACCAGATGAATGCCGCGCTCGAAGCGAGGCATACGCCCTATCTGGTGAAATGAGACCCGATCGTAATTTTCCGCGCGGATTTTCTGAATTGCTCACGATCGACTTTCCTTCGGAGCCCGACGTCATCGGTTTCGGGGACATTCCCGACGCCATCGATGCCCTGCTCCAGCAAGGCGTCGGCGCCTACAGGCGCGACCCTGCTCGCGCGGATCAGCTCTTTCGCCAGGCACGCGCCGCGGCGCCAACCACGCTTCCGATCTATTTCTGTCTCTACAAGATTCACACCTACCAGGGAAATCTGGACGAAGCGCAGGCGGCGGCCGAAAGCGGATTGAAGGAAACGGCGAGACAGGCTGGCTGGCCCGCCGACTGGCGGCTATGGCGCGCGGGCGACGGCCTCCACGAAGGAGCCGGCCGCTTCGCCCTTTATACATTGAAGGCGCTCGCCTTCATCCACCTCCGCCAGAACCGGCCCGGCATCGCTCTTCAAATGCTCGACGCCTTGAAGCGGCTGGACCCGGCGGGCCTTGTCGGCTGGCCCCTCATCGCCGCATTGGCCGACGGCGCACGCTGAAGCATCTTCTGCCGCTTCACATCTCGCACGAATTCGAACCGGGCATGCGCATGCCGAGATGGCATCGCGCTTGCAACGGACCATCTGGCGACAGTCGAACACCCTATCGCAGAGAGCGGGGTAATCGTGGCGGATGTGGCGGAATTCGAGGCGATGGGGCGGAAGAGAGCCGCATTCCGAGAGATGGCGGATCGGAGACCAGCCGTTACCGCGACGGCGAGACCCGACAATCCCGTCACTATCCGTGTTCTTTCGAGTTCAACGTCGGGAATCTGACATGAGCCAACAGGCAGAAACCCTACAAGAGCTGGCGGACCAGAAGTACAAATACGGCTTCGTTACGGATATCGAGAGCGAGTTCGCGCCCAAGGGTCTCAACGAGGAGATCGTTCGCTTCATCTCCGGGAAGAAGAACGAGCCCGGCTGGATGCTCGAATGGCGCCTCGATGCCTATCGCCGCTGGCTCACCATGACAGAACCCAAATGGGCTCGCGTGGACTACCCGCCGATCGACTTTCAGGACTCCTATTACTTCGCGGCGCCGAAGAACGACAGCGACAAACCCAAGAACCTCGATGAAGTCGATCCGGAGCTTCTGAAGACCTATGAGAAGCTCGGCATTCCGCTCTCGGAGCAGAAGATGCTCGCTGGCGTCGCCGTCGATGCCGTCTTCGACTCGGTTTCCGTGGCAACGACATTCAAGGCCAAGCTCGAAGAAGTAGGCGTCATCTTCTGTCCGCTCTCCGAAGCGCTCGCAAAGCATCCGGAACTCGTGCGGAAATATCTCGGCACCGTCGTTCCCGTTACTGACAATTACTACGCCACGCTCAACTCCGCCGTCTTTTCGGAAGGCTCCTTCGTCTATGTGCCCGAAGGTGTGCGCTGTCCGATGGAGCTCTCCACCTATTTCCGCATTAACGCATCGAAGACCGGGCAATTCGAGCGCACACTGATCATCGCCGAAAAGAATTCCTATGTGAGCTATCTCGAAGGCTGCACCGCGCCGATGCGCGACGAGAACCAGCTTCACGCGGCCGTGGTCGAGCTGGTGGCTCTCGAAGGCGCGGAAATCAAATATTCAACCGTTCAGAACTGGTATCCTGGCGACGAGAACGGCAAGGGCGGTATCTACAATTTCGTGACCAAACGTGGCGATTGTCGCGGTGCGAATTCGAAGATCTCCTGGACCCAGGTCGAGACCGGCTCGGCGATCACCTGGAAATATCCCTCCTGCATTCTGCGCGGCGACAATTCGGTCGGCGAGTTCTATTCGATCGCCATCGCCAACAATTGCCAGCAGGCCGATACCGGCACGAAGATGATCCATCTTGGCAAGAACACGAAAAGCCGGATCATCTCCAAGGGAATTTCGGCCGGTCGCGCCCAGAACACCTATCGCGGCCTTGTGAGCGTTCATGCCAAGGCCGACGGCGCCCGCAACTTCACCCAATGCGACTCCCTTCTGATGGGTTCGCGCTGCGGCGCGCATACCGTTCCCTACATCGAGTCGCATAATCCGGGCGCGATCGTCGAACACGAGGCGACGACGTCGAAAATCAGCGACGACCAGCTTTTCTATTGTCTTTCGCGGGGCATCGGGACCGAAGAAGCCGTCGCCCTCATCGTCAACGGATTCTGCCGCGAAGTCCTGCAGCAGCTACCGATGGAGTTCGCCGTCGAAGCCCAGAAGCTTGTGGGCATCAGCCTCGAAGGGAGCGTGGGATAATATGCTTGAGATCAACGATCTTCATGTCAGCGTCCATGGCAAGGATATCCTGAAAGGCCTGTCGCTCACCGTTCCGCCGGGCGAGGTTCACGCCATCATGGGACCGAACGGCGCGGGAAAGTCGACGACCTCCTATACGCTGGCGGGACGGGACGGCTACGACGTCACCCAGGGCTCCATTCGCTTCAAGGGCGAGGACATGGTGCCCCTGCCGCCCGAGGAGCGAGCCGCGAAGGGCATCTTTCTCGCCTTTCAATATCCACTCGAAATTCCCGGCGTCTCGACGCTGACTTTCCTGAAATCGGCCGTCAATGCGCAGGCGCGGTTGCGCGGCGAGAAGGAGCTCGACGCCGTCCAGTTCCTGAAGCTCATCCGCGAAACCGCCAAGGGACTCAACATTTCCGAAGAGATGCTGAAGCGGTCGCTCAATGTCGGTTTTTCGGGCGGTGAAAAGAAGCGCAATGAGGTCTTGCAGATGGCGCTGCTGAAACCCTCTCTCGCCATTCTCGACGAAACGGATTCCGGGCTCGACATCGACGCGATGAAACTCGTGGCGGAAGGTGTGAACGCGCTGCGCGCGCCCGATCGCTCCTTTCTCGTCATCACGCATTACCAGCGCCTGCTCGATTATATCGTTCCGGATCACATCCATATTCTGGCGGGCGGGCGCATCGTCAAATCCGGCGACAAGTCGCTGGCGCTTCAACTCGAAGAACAGGGTTACGACGCCGTCATCGGCAAGGTAGCGTGAGGGCATCATGGGCGACGCAATCTCCACCGGCAGCCTTCTTGAAACCGCGACCGGCCGCAACACCGGTGCCGCCGACTGGGCTGAAGCACTGAGAGACAGGAGCCGTGCCGAATTCGCCGCGCTGGGCCTTCCCAACCGACGCCTTGAAGCTTGGAGATATTCGGACCTCGCGCGGGCCTTGAGCGAGACGGTGCGGGAGACGGGGTCTCTCCCGACATGCCATGACATGCCGGGCGCCTACTCGGCGATTTTCGAAAACGGCATCCTCGACGAAACGCAGTCAAGTTTCCGCGAAGCGGGCGCCCTGCCCTTACGCCAGATACTTGCCGACCCGGCCTCGCCTTTCGTCGGCCATATCGGGGGCGTGAACCCCCAGGACGACCATCCGCTTCTGAGCCTCAATACGGCCCTGATGGAGGAAGGCATCGTCCTTCGCGTTCCCGCAGGCACCACTCTCGAACAGCCGCTTCATCTGCGCTTCGACTGGCAAGCAGATACGATCGGCGGGCGTCACCTGCGCGTCCTTATTCTGCTTGAGGAAGGCGCCAAGGCGACGCTCGTTGAAACGCATGGCGGCTCGCCGAGCTTTGCAACCATCGTCACCGAAGTGCGGCTCGCAAAAAATTCGGAGCTCACGCATGTCCGTCTCGAGCGGCTAGGCTCCTCCGGTCGACAATCGGCCATGACCCTAGGCGAGATCGGTGCTTCCGCTCGGTACCGCGCCTTCTACCTCTCCGAAGGTGGACACTTCTCGCGCCACGAAGCGCTCCTGAAGCTTGCAGGCGAAGAGGCGCAAGCAGACATCGAGGGCGCCTCCCTCGCGACGGGAACGCGTCATTGCGACAACACAACGATCATCACCCACGCGGTGCCGCATACGACGAGCCAGCAATCCTTTCGCGGCGTTCTGAGCGGACGGGCGCGCGGTGCCTATCAGGGCTGCATCCGGGTGGCACCCGACGCACAGGGAACCGACGCCCGCCAGATGAGCCGGGCGCTCCTCCTGTCGCATCGTGCCGAGGCCGCGACCAAGCCGGAGCTTGAGATTTTCGCCGACGATGTGAAATGCGCCCATGGCGCAACGATCGGTGAACTCGACGCCGACGCCCTCTTCTTCCTGCGTGCTCGCGGCATTCCGGAAGCCGAGGCTCTCTCGATCCTCATCGAAGCCTTCTTCAGCGAATCCCTCGCCATGATCGAGAACGATCATCTGCGCGGGCTTGCAACGGATGCGGTACAGGACTGGCTTTCGTCCCATGCGAGCGAGGTGTCGAGTGTCGAATAAGCTGATGCTTCAGGCGAGCCCGGCGCCCGCCTTCGATGTCATGGCCCTGCGTGCGGATTTTCCCATTCTCTCGCGCGAGGTTCACGGGAAACCGCTCGTCTATCTCGACAATGGCGCCTCGGCGCAGAAGCCTCGCGCGGTCATCGACCTCATGCGCAAGACGATGGAAAGTGAATACGCCAATGTTCACCGCGGTCTCCATTATCTGTCGAATGCCACGACGAACGCCTTCGAAGAGGCGAGAGAGAGTGCCCGCCGCTTCGTCAATGCGCGGTCGAGCGACGAGATAGTCTTCACGAAAGGCGGCACCGAAGCGATCAATCTCGTCGCATCGAATCTCGGCGGCGAAATCGGCCCGGGCGCCGAAATCATCCTCTCGGAGATGGAGCATCATTCCAATATCGTGCCGTGGCACTTTCTGCGGGAGCGCAACGGCGCGGTACTGAAATGGGCGCCGATCACCGACGAGGACGCGTTCGATCTCGACGCTTTCGAAAAGCTCCTGTCGCCGAAAACAAAGCTCGTCGCCGTCACGCATATGTCGAACGTGCTCGGCACCCTGACACCCGTCGCGGAGATTGTCCGGCTGGCGCATGCCGCGGGCGCAAAGGTTCTCGTCGACGGCTGCCAGGGCGCTGTTCATGCGGCGCTTGACGTGCAGGCGCTCGATTGCGATTTCTACGTGACGACCGGTCACAAGCTTTACGGCCCTTCGGGCATCGGCTTCCTTTATGGGAAGATCGAGCATTTGAAGGAGATGCGCCCCTATCAGGGCGGCGGCGAAATGATCGAGACCGTCACCAGGGAGACGGTCACCTACGCCGCTCCTCCGCACAGATTCGAAGCCGGAACGCCGCCCATCGTCGAAGCGATCGGCCTCGGCGCGGCACTCGATTATCTGGGCGCTCTCGATCAGGCCGCAATCGCTTCCCACGAAGCAGCACTTCTCGCCCATGCGACGGAGGAACTCGGGAAGCTCGATGGCGTCAGCCTCTTCGGCCGCGCGCCGGACAAGGGCCCCATCGTCACCTTCAATATCGAAGGTGCGCATCCCCATGACGTGTCGACGGTCCTCGACCGCCTTGGCATAGCCGTTCGCGCCGGAACCCACTGCGCGCAGCCGCTGATGGAAAGGCTCGGCATCCCGGCTTCCACGCGGGCGTCCTTCGCGCTCTACAACACGCATGAGGAGGTGGAGGCGCTCGTCCGGGGCGTCGCCAGGGTGCTGGAGTTTTTCCGATGATCGATCCCGACCTGCGCGATCTCTATCAGGAGGTGATCCTCGACCACGGACGCAACCCGCGTCATTTCGGTACCTTGCCCAATGCGAACCATGAGGCGCAGGGGCACAATCCTCTCTGCGGAGACCGGATACATCTCTTTCTGCGCGTCGATCCATCGGGACGGATCGACGATGTCGCCTTCGAGGGCAAGGGCTGCGCGATCTCGATCGCCTCCGCCTCCATGATGACCGATCTCATTCTGGGCAAGACAGTCACGGAGGCACATTCACTCGCCGCCGCCTTCTATCATCTCGCCAAGGGCGAGCCGGCGAACGAGCATGCGGACGAGGAGGACATGGAACGCATCGCGGTCATGTCGGGCGTCAGTCAGTTTCCCATGCGCGTCAAATGCGCGACGCTCGCCTGGCATACGTTCGAGGATGCTTGTGCCCGAGAGGCAGGAGGGGGCAGCGCAGCATGACCTACTTTTTCGACCGCAGTCCTGCCATGGCGATGGTCCATTCCGCCGCTACCCCCGACCGCAGCGCCGTGGCGGACGATGTCGCCGCCGCGCTACGGACCGTGTATGACCCGGAAATTCCGCTGAACATTTTTGATCTCGGCCTCATCTACAGGATCGACATTCGGGATTTCGGCGCGGTCGAAATCGACATGACGTTGACCGCTCCGGGCTGCCCGGTCGCCGGCGAAATGATGGCCTGGGCAAAAAATGCAGTAAGCGCCGTCGACGGCGTGCAAAGCGTGAAAGTCAATCTGGTCTTCGATCCTCCTTGGGATCAATCGATGATGACGGATGCGGCCAAGCTGGAACTCGGCTTGATATAGGCGCGCATCTCGAATTCGGGAGGCTTCGGGCTTGATGTCGCAATCAAGCGCAGCCAGACTTCTTCTGGCAGCGACTCCAGCGCTTCTGGTGCTGCAGATGGCGCTGCTGCCCGTCTATCTGCACCTGCTGCTCGGCAGCGGCGCCTCCGATCTCGTCCATCCGGAGCCCTTCATCAGCGCCTTTTTGTGGCTGATTGCCGCTCCGCTGCTGCTCGCGGCACGCTACAGCTCTGCGCGGCTCGTACCGCTGCAGGCAAGCGTGCATCGATGGCGCTTGGCCTGCTGCCGGTGCCGGCAACGGCCCTCGTCCTCTTCCTTGTCCTGGCTGCCGTCATGCCGCAGATCGAACAGGCTGCGGGCGCGGCGCTGACCGCAGCGCCAATCTACTTGGCCTATGCCGTTGTCGCGCCGGTGTTCGGCTGGCTCGTCGCCCGCACCGGCCGCCTCGACGTTGGCGGCATGCGGGCCGTGGCATTCAGCGCCGCCACGCGCAACTCACTCGTGATCCTCCCGCTCGCCTTCGCGGTGCCGGGCGGGGTGCCGCTTGTGCCTGCCGTTGTCGTCACCCAGACAATGATCGAGCTCATTAGCGAGCTTGTCTATGTGCGGTGGATTCCGCGGCTGTCGACTGCCCGTTTGGGCTGACAGGATTGCATGGCGCCAATCCGCCCACGGTAACCGCCAAGCGTCCTTCATCGGACGCTTACACTGGAACGCGTAGCCGAGTTCGGCTGCACCCGCCGTTGCTCGAAGGCGAATCGAAACTGGCGCAAGCCGGCTTTCCTAGCCGCGATGTACGCCCGAATGCGATTTCGGGTGGTAGCTATATGGTAGCTGAGGGGCAGCGCAGAGCGCGAAGGCATAAAGCAAAACGCCGCTAACTGATTGAGTTAGCGGCGCTTTTCATGGTTGCGGGGGCAGGATTTGAACCTGCGACCTTCAGGTTATGAGCCTGACGAGCTACCGGGCTGCTCCACCCCGCGTCAATTTCGTCGTGCCGATACCGTTCGCTTCGCTCGCACACGCGATCGAGACAAAGAGGTCAGGATGTGTGCGGATGGCCGCGGAACGGCTCTATCGGAAGAAGGGATAAACGATATGTGCTTGGCAGGCCTGGCAGCGTCCTACTCTTCCATGCCTTAAGACATAGTACCATTGGCGCAGAGGAATTTAACGGCCGAGTTCGGGATGGGATCGGGTGTAGGCTCCTCGCTATAACCACCAGGCCGGCGAAGAACATATCGTCAGGGTTCGAATGATTGTTGTTTGGTCTTTTAGAGCCATCCATCTTCGCTCACGGAATGAGCAGAGATAAATGAGAGTAATCAAGCCAATCGAGCGATTAGTACCAGTAAGCTACATGCGTTGCCGCACTTCCACACCTGGCCTATCAACGTGGTCGTCTTCCACGGCTCTCAAGGGAAAACTGGTTTTG
>JACIYQ010000243.1 GCA_014359855.1 Parvibaculum sp. | reverse complement strand
GGCGAAATAGCTCAATCTCTTGCGGGGCTCTCGGGCCCCGTAACGCTGTTTGCCAATGGCCCTTCGCCGGGCTATTTTACGCGGCCTGCAGGGGGCGGGCGCCGGGCGCTTCCTCTGCGCCCTTCAGCTTTTCTCCGCGGAGTTGCCTTGTGACCGATCTCTTTCGCGAAGTCGAAGAAGACCTTCGCCGCGAACAATTCTCCAAACTTTGGGAAAAATACGGCACCTGGATCATAGGCCTCGCCGTCGCCATCGTGCTCGTCGCGGCGGCGGTCGTCGGTTGGCGCGCCTGGGTCCACTCGGCGCAGGTCGCGGATTCGGTGGCCTACGACGCTGCGGTAAAGGAAACGGCCGATGCCGCGCCGGCGGAAGCCGCCAAGGCCCTGGCCGCCCTCGCGGCGGAAATGGGCGGCGGCTACGAGACGCTCGCCTTGCTGCAGGAGGCCGACCGCCGTCTTGCCGCGGGCGAGGCGGATGCGGCCCGCGCGATCTACGAGAAGGTTGCCAACGATGACGGCGTGCCGGGCATCATGCGCGGCCTCGCCGCGATCAAGGCCGGGCTTCTCGTGGTCGATACCGCAAGCTACGAAGACATGAAGGCGCGAATGGCGCCGCTCACCTCCGGCCAATCGCCCTGGCGTCAGAATGCGCTGGAGCTTGTCGCGCTCACCGCCATGCGGGCGGGCGAATGGCAGGAAGCCGATATCCGCGTCAAGGAAGTCATCGCCGATCCGGCGACGCCCGCCGGTCTTCGCGACCGCGCCCACGTCATGCAGGCGCTCATCGCGCCGCATCTGCCGCGCGCGGCGGCGGAGGGCGAAGGGGCTCCCGCGTCCGGAGAGCCCGCGCCCGCGGAAGAAACCCAATCGGAAACACAGGACGCTCCGGCATCCCCGGCGGCGACGGAGTAATGGCGATGACGACGGATTTCATGTCGGCTGCGATGAGGAAAAGCGGAACTCTTCTTCGTGTGGCGGCGGTCGCTCTTGCCTTCGGTGCGGTCGCGGGCTGCGATACCGTGAGCAACATGTTCTCCTCCGACGACAAGACGGTGCTGCCCGGCAAGCGCCTCTCCGTCATGGAGCTCGGCACCGCGCTGGAAGCCGATCCCGGCATTGCGGAAGAACTTGTCATCCTGCCGAAACCTTATGCCAACGATAGCTGGCCGCAGCCCGGCGGCACGCCCGACAACGCGAACTATCATCTCGCCGCACCCGGTCCGCTCGATCGTCTCTGGTCCGTGAACGCCGGCGCGGGCTCCGCGCGCATCGCGCAGCTCACCGCTTCGCCCATCGTCGCCGGCGGCAAGATTTTCGTCCTCGATGCCGAGTCGACGGCGCACGCCTTCGACAAGACGACCGGCAAGAGCCTCTGGGAAACGAGTCTCGTACCCGAAGACGAGGACGACGATGAAGGTCGCGGCGGCGGCATCGCTTTCGACAATGGCAGGATTTTCGTGGTCACGGGCTTCGGCACGGCGCATGCGCTCGACGCGGGCAGTGGTGCCGTGACATGGACCCAGACCATCGGCGAGCCCTTCCGTGCCGCGCCGACCGCGAATGGCGGCCGCGTCTTCGCCATTACCTCCGACAATCAGACGATCGCCTTCGCGCAGGAAACGGGCGAAGTGCTCTGGCGCCATCGCGGCATCGTCGAAAGCGCCGGCGTCCTCAGCTCGACGAGCCCGGCCGTCGCCGGCTCGGTCGTCGTCGTTCCCTATTCTTCGGGCGAGCTCGTCGCGCTGCGCGTGGCCAACGGCACCGCGGTCTGGTCGGACTCGCTCACCCGCACCGGCAATCTCACCTCGCTGAGCGAATTGAACGACATCGCGGGCCGCCCGGTCATCGACCGCGACCGCGTCTTCGCCATCAGCCATTCCGGCCGCATGGTTTCCATCGACCTGCGCACGGGCGAGCGTGCCTGGACGCGCGACATCGGCGGCGTGCAGACGCCCTGGGTCGCGGGCGACTATCTCTTCCTCATCACGAACGCGCAGGAACTGCTCGCGCTCTCGCGCCGCGACGGACGCATCCGCTGGATCACGCAGATGCCGCGCTGGGAAGACCCCGAAGACAAGGATGGTCCGATCGTCTGGTCGGGTCCCGTGCTTGTCAGCGACCGGCTTGTTCTCGTCTCGTCGACCGGCGATGCCGCCTCCGTCTCGCCTTACACGGGCGAGGTCCTCGGCCGCATCGATCTGCCGGATGGTGCACTCATCGCTCCTGTGGTCGCCGACGAAACGCTCTATGTCCTGACGGACGAAGCCGCGCTGCTCGCGCTGAAGTGACGGGCGGCCACCGCGCCCCCGCGAACGGCATAAGAAGGGCCGCATAAAGTGTCATTCAAGGTCGCCATTGTTGGACGGCCCAATGTCGGCAAGTCCACCCTGTTCAACAGGCTGGTGGGACGAAAGCTCGCATTGGTGGACGACACGCCGGGCGTCACGCGCGACCGGCGCGAGGGCGATGCGCATCTCGGCGATCTCTCCTTCACCGTCATCGACACGGCCGGCCTCGAAGAGGGAACCGGTGACAGTCTCGAAGCGCGCATGCGCCGGCAGACGGAACTCGCCGTGGAGGAGGCCGATGTCTGCCTCTTTCTCATCGACGCGCGCGCCGGCGTGACGCCGCTCGACAAGCGCTTTTCCCAGATACTCCGCAAGTCGCCGACACCCGTCATCCTCGCCGCCAACAAATGCGAGGGTGGCGCGGGGCAGGCGGGCCGCATGGAAGCCTTCGAACTCGGCCTCGGCGCGCCGCTTCCGCTTTCCGCCGAACATGGCGAAGGTCTCGCCGATCTCTACGACGCGCTCGCCGAATTCGTGAAGGGTCTCGAGGAGAGCGAAGCCGAGCAGGCGCTCGACGACGCGCTCGCCGAAGAGCAGGAAGTCGCCGAAGGCTTCGATCCCGATGCGCCCTACGAGCCGGACCTCGAAGCGCCGCTCCGCATTGCCATTGTCGGCCGCCCGAATGTCGGCAAGTCGACCCTCGTGAACCAGCTCCTCGGCGAGGACCGCATGCTCACCGGCCCCGAGGCCGGCATCACGCGCGACAGCATCGGCATCGAATGGGCCTGGCGCGGCCGCCGCGTGAAGCTCTGGGACACGGCCGGCATGCGCCGCCGCGCCCGCGTGACCGAAAAGCTCGAAAAGCTCTCCGTCGCCGACACGCTCCGCGCCGTCCGCTTCGCCGAGGTCGCCGTCGTCCTGCTCGATGCGGCGCAGCCTTTCGAACGCCAGGACCTGCACATCGCCGACCTCGTCGAACAGGAGGGCCGGGGCCTCATCATCGCGGTCAACAAATGGGACAAGGTCGATGAGCCGCAGGAAGTGCTCCGCATGCTGAAGGAAGAGCTGGAGCGTCTGCTGCCGCAGGTGCGCGGCGTGCCGATCGTCACATTCTCCGCGTTGACGGGCAGGGGCACCGAAAAGCTCATGCCGGCCATCGAGCGCGTGCATGTGCTCTGGAACGCGCGCGTGCCGACCGCGCGGCTCAACCGCTGGCTCAGCGAGGCCGTCTCGCGCCACCAGCCGCCCGCCGCCAAGGGCCGCCCGGTGAACCTCAAATACATGTCTCAGGTGAAATCGCGCCCGCCGACCTTTGCGGTCTTCTCGAGCCGGGCCGACGAGGTGCCGACGTCCTATCGCCGCTATCTCGTGAACGCGCTGCGCGAAACCTTCAACCTGCCGGGCGTGCCCATCCGCCTTTTCATGCGCAAGGGCAAGAACCCCTACGAAGGCAGGAAGAGGCGCTGACGGACCTCAGGCCTTCACTTTCGCGTATTCGACGATTTCGCCATGCCGCGTGCACTCCGGCATCGCGAGCTCGATGAACAGCGGCACGAGGTCGGCCGGCTTCGTCAGCGTCGTCGGGTCTTCGCCCGGCATCGCCTTCTTGCGCATCGCCGTGCGCGTCGGGCCGGGGCTCACGGAGTTGACTCGGATCGGCGTCTTTTCGACTTCCGCCGCCCAGGTCTTGACCATCGCGTCGAGCGCCGCCTTGGTGATCGAATAGGAGCCCCAATAGGGCTTGCACTTCTGCGCCGCGCCGGAGGTCACGAAGATCGCGCGCCCCGCATCGGAGCGCTTCAGCAGCGGCTCGAAGGAGCGGATCATCCGGTAATTGGCGGTCACATTGATGGCGAGCGTCTTGTCCCAGTCCTTCGGCTCCAGATGGGAAAGCGGCGTCAGCGTGCCGAGCGACCCGGCATTGCCGACGAGAATATCGAGCTTTCCCCAGCGCTCGAAAATCGTCGCGCCAAGCCGGTCGATGGCGGGCAGATCGGTCAGATCGAACGGCACCAGCGTCGCCTTGCCGCCCACCTTCCGGATTTCGTCGTCGACTTCTTCAAGTCCGCCGACGGTGCGCGCAACGAGGATCACATGCGCCCCCTCCGCCGCCATGCCAAGCGCCACGGCGCGCCCGATGCCGCGCGATGCGCCGGTAATGACCGCAATGCGGTCCTGCAAACGTCCGGTCATTCCAGAAATCCCGTCAGGCGATCTCGGCGAGAAGCGATAGCTGCCTTGTCCGCTGTTCGCCGTCGAGGTCGATCAGCGGCGTCGGATAGTCGCCGGTGAAACAATGATCCGTGAGTTGCGGATGCTCCTGGTCGCGATGGGTGAAGCCCATCGCGCGATAGAGCCCGTCCACGGAAATGAACGCAAGGCTGTCGACGCCGATATAGGCGCGCATGCCTTCAAGGTCGTAGTTGGAGGCTAGAAGCTGGTCGCGCTCCGGCGTGTCGATGCCGTAAAAATCGGGATGCGTGATCGGCGGGCTCGCGATGCGCATATGCACTTCCTTCGCGCCCGCTTCATACATCATCTTCACGATCTTGATGGAGGTCGTGCCGCGCACCACGCTGTCGTCCACGAGAACGATGCGCTTGCCGTTCACGATGGCACGGTTCGCATTGTGTTTGAGCTTCACGCCGAGCTGGCGGATGTGCTGTGTCGGCTCGATGAAGGTCCGGCCGACATAATGGTTGCGGATGATGCCGAGTTCGAAGGGAATGCCGCTCTCCGCGGCATAGCCGATCGCGGCGGGCACGCCGGAGTCCGGCACGGGGATCACCACATCCGCTTCCACCGCGGACTCGCGCGCCAGTTCCTGGCCGAGCCGCTTGCGGACATTGTAGACGCTCTTGCCGCCGACCACGCTGTCCGGCCGCGCGAAGTAGATATATTCGAACACGCAAGGCCGCACATTCTGCGGCGGGAAGGGGTGCATCGACTCCACCTTGATCTTCCCGTCCTCGCGCGTGCAGATGACGACTTCGCCGGGATCGACCTCGCGCACGAACTCCGCGCCGATGATGTCGAAGGCGACCGTCTCCGAGGCGAGGACCGGCGCTCCCTGAAACTGGCCCAGCACCAGCGGGCGGATGCCGAGCGGGTCGCGCGCGCCGATGAGTTTCTTGTTGGTCAGCGCCACCAGCGCATAGGCGCCCTGGATCTGCCCCAGCGCATCCACGAAGCGCTCCATCACGCGCGGCTTCCGGCTCCGCGCGACGAGTTGCAGGATCGTTTCCGTATCCGAGGTCGACTGGAAGATCGCGCCGTCGCGCACGAGCTCGTTGCGCAGCGTGATGGCGTTGGTGAGATTGCCATTATGGGCGACCGCAAAGCCGCCACCCCAGAGGTCGGCGAAAAGCGGCTGCACGTTCCGGAGGATCGTCTCGCCCGTCGTCGAATAGCGCACATGGCCGATCGCCATTTCGCCTTTCAGCCTGTCGATGACCTTGGCCGACGAGAAGTGGTCGCCGACCAGTCCCAGCCTGCGCTCCGAATGGAAGTGCTCGCCGTCATAGGCGACGATGCCCGCCGCCTCCTGTCCGCGATGCTGGAGGGCGTGCAGCCCGAGCGCCGTCAGTGCGGCGGCGTCCGAATGGCCGAGCAGGCCGAACACGCCGCATTCCTCGCGCAGCTTGTCGTCGTGGAATTCCCCCAGCAACTCATTGTCGCTCAAGGACAGATCGCCCGCCGGTTTTCGGTCCGGGAGGGACGGGGAGAGATCGAGCTGCATCTGGTCGGACATCGCTGGGACTCCTGGAGCGTTTCCAGGCGAAGTGCCTCCTTTGAACGGAAGGTGGCGGTTCGCCGTCCGGAAACGCGACAAAACA
>JACIYQ010000242.1 GCA_014359855.1 Parvibaculum sp. | reverse complement strand
ACGACACGGTGCTCGCCTTCGACATGGTGGCAGGCCGGGCCTTCATCGTTTCGACGGGGCTGCCCGAACGCGACCCCGATGCACGCCGGAAGCGCGCGGTGTTGCGCGCTGCCGAAATGCGCGAGCGGCTGGCCTCGCCGCAGGGAGCGCTTGCTCCCGCGCCCGTCGCAACACCCGGCATCTTCTCGAACTTCACACGCGAGGGATATGAAAGGGCGGTCGCGCGGGTCATCGACTACATCCACGCCGGGGATATCTTTCAGGCGAATCTTTCACAACGCTTCGAAGCGACGCTCTGCGAAGGCGACACGCCCTATGCGCTGTATGCAAGGCTGCGTGCCGCGAGCCCCGCGCCCTTCGCCTCCTTCTTCAATTTCGGCGAGGGCGCGATCGTCTCCTCATCGCCGGAACGCTTCCTTCTCTGCCGCGAAGGGGAAGTCGAGACGAAGCCGATCAAGGGAACGCGCGGGCGCGGGCCGACGCCCGAGGAAGACAGCCGCCTGGCCGCCGAACTTCTCGCCTCCGAAAAGGACCGCGCGGAAAACGTGATGATCGTCGACCTGCTGCGGAACGACATCTCGCGCGTCTGCGAGGACGGTTCCGTCACCGTGGATAAGCTCTGCGAACTCGAGAGTTTCGCCAATGTGCATCACCTCGTGTCGACGGTGCGGGGAAAACTGCGGAAGGACGAAACGGCCACCGGCCTCCTTGCCGCGTGTTTTCCCGGCGGTTCCGTGACCGGCGCGCCGAAACGCCGGGCCATGGAAATCATCGCGGAACTCGAACCGACCGCACGCGGCCCCTATTGCGGCGCCATTGGCTATCTCGGCGCCGACGGCGACATGGACAGCGCCATCGCGATCCGTACCATGACCGTGAAGGACAGGCGCGTGATCTTCCAGGCGGGCGGCGGCATCGTAGCCGACTCCGATCCGAAAGCCGAATATGAGGAAACGCTTGCGAAGGCGCGCGACATGCGGCGCTCGTTGATGGACGAAGACGCATCCGCAAATGCGCCGCTCCTTACGGGAGAGCACGCATGATCCTCGTCATCGACAATTTCGACAGCTTCGTTCACAACCTTGCGCGCTATGTCGGCGAGCTCGGATTCGAACGTCGCACGATCAGGACCGACGAAATATCGGTGGGGGATGCGCTGGCGCTTGCGCCCGATGCGATCATCCTCTCGCCCGGCCCCTGCGGGCCCGACAAGGCAGGAATTTCCATGCCTCTGGTGACGGCGGCTGCAGCGCGCGGCATTCCGCTGCTCGGCGTCTGCCTTGGACATCAGGCAATTGCCGCTGCCTTCGGCGGGCGCATCCTGCGCGCGCCAAAACCAGTGCATGGCAAACCATCGCGCATCAGTCACGACAGCGGGGATATCTTCAAGGGCCTTCCCGATCCCTTCACCGCGGGCCGTTACCATTCGCTCATTGCCGAACTTCCTGCAGGCGGGCCGCTACGTGCCACCGCACACACGGAAGACGGCGTGCTGATGGCGCTCGCGCATGAGACATTGCCGGTTTACGGCGTGCAGTTCCACCCGGAATCCGTTCTCACCGAACACGGGCACGCCCTGCTCGCAAATTTCCTGCGGCTCGCCGGCGCAACACCCCGGAGGCTCAGCGCATGAAAGTCTGGCTCAACGGTTCGATCATGGACGCACGGGACGCGCGGATCGACCCCGCCGACCGTGGCTTCCTGCTGGGCGACGGTCTTTTCGAAACCATGCTGGCGCTGCATGGGCACCCCGTCTTTGCCGGTGCGCACATGCTGCGCCTGAAGACCGGGATGGAACTGATCGGCCTGCCGCTTCCTTACGCACCCGACGCCATCGAGGCTGCCTGCATCGAGGTTCTGGAAGCAAACGGCCTCGACGCTGCGCCGCGCGCCTCGCTTCGCGTAACCGTGACGCGGGGGCCGGGTCCGCGTGGCCTCGCGCTGCCGCCGGAACCGAGACCGACCGTGCTTGTGAGCGGCGCCACGGCGGGAGAGCCGCCCGCGCGTCTTTCGCTGGCAACGGCAATGCCGAGGCGCAACCCCTGGTCGCCCTCGGCGCGGCTCAAGGCCCTGCCCTATCTCGACAATCTGCTCGCAAAGGAAGAGGCGCGGGAGAAAGGCGCGGACGACGCGCTGATGCTTTCCACGAACGGCGCCATTGCCTGCACGAGCGCCGCCAATATTTTTTTCTGGGAAGACGGCAAACTTGTCACCCCCTCGCAGAACTGCGGCATCCTGCCGGGCATCACGCGCGCGGCGCTGCTCGAACTCGCGCCGGAAATCGGAATTGAAATCGCCGAAGAGGAAATATTGCCCGCAAGGCTCGCACACATATCGGGAGCCTTCGTGACCAACAGCCTGATGGGGCTCGTACCCATCGACCGGATCGACGGGCGGGATATCCCCGCCCATCCGATGACGGCCCGCCTCGCCGCGGCCTACGAGCTCTTGCTCGATGCCGCGGACGAAGAGGATTGAGGCTACTCGCCGACGGTGAAGTCGCGGCGCGCCGCCGTGATGGTGACGGTGAAACCGGCGATCACGTCGAAAAACGCAAGCAGGACGAGCGCAAAAAAGGTGGAGGTGCCGAATGGCGGCAGCACGATGAACTCAACCAGCGCAATCAGAAGCACGAGCATCGACAGCCCGTGATTGACGATGGTCGACGTGCCGGTCTTTGTGGAGTTGATCAGCTCGAGAAAGAGCAGCATCAGCGCGGCGAAGACGATGAAATCGCCGACCGTGACGGTCCAGACGGCGCCCGAGATGAGTGTGATAGTCGTGATCTGCGATTCCATCGACAGACCGGTCAGATAGACGATGACGTTGTAAAGGATGATGACGATCGCCATCAGCGGCAGCGTGCCAAGCATATCGGAACCCTCTTTTGCCCCCAGGAAACTGGCCTCTGATGTGCCAGACTAGCACAACTATGA
>JACIYQ010000241.1 GCA_014359855.1 Parvibaculum sp. | reverse complement strand
GGCGACATCGACTTCGACATCGACGGCAAGCCGCTCAACTTCGCCGACAGCGTGACCTATCGCGGCATGATGTTTACCGGCGTGCCCAACATGATCTGGATCTTCGGCTATTTCCGCGCGAGCTGGACGCTCCGCGTGGACCTGCTCGGCGACTTCGTCTGCCGCCTGCTGAAGCATATGGACGAGAAGGGCGCGAAGAAAGTGACGGTGGGGCTGCGGAAGGAAGACAGCAACATGCCGCTGCTGCCCTGGATCGATCCGGAGAACTTCAATCCGGGCTATCTCATGCGGAGCATGGACCTGCTGCCCAAGCGCGGCGACAAGCCGGAATGGCAGCACACCCAGGATTACTGGGTCGAGAAGGATCAGCT
Organism: Parvibaculum sp.; assembly: GCA_014359855.1. GTDB lineage: Bacteria > Pseudomonadota > Alphaproteobacteria > Parvibaculales > Parvibaculaceae > Parvibaculum. Next base: position 2,883 of record JACIYQ010000241.1, on the reverse strand, counting down.
CCCCGCGATCGACCTCGACGGAGCCGAGTTCCACTACGAATGAGGGGAAGACCTGAGCCGGAGTGTCTTTCGAGACGTTCCGGCTCCGGCTATCCTGCTCACCCCTGCGGCAACGATGCGCCGCCACCTGAAAAGCCGTTTCTCCTTCTTGAGTCTTTTGTTGCCGGGTCTAGAGTTGAGACAACAAGAAACGAGGGAGGACTGAACTGGCTGCTCAGGAAGAGGGCGCGCCCGCGCGCGCAAAATCCGAACAATTCGATGCCGTGATCGTCGGCGCAGGCTTTGCGGGCATGTATATGCTTCATCGTCTGCGCGGCCTTGGCCTGACCGCGCGCGTCTTCGAGGCGGGCGAGGGCGTCGGCGGAACCTGGTACTGGAACCGCTATCCCGGCGCGCGCTGCGACGTCGAAAGCCTCGAATATCAATACGGCTTTTCCGACGAGGTTCAGCGCGGCTGGACGTGGAGCGAGCGCTATGCCGCCCAGCCGGAAATCCTGCGTTACCAGAATTACGTGGCCGACAAGCTCGACCTCAGGCGGGACATGCGCTTCGAGACGCGTGTGACGTCCGCGACCTATGACGAGCATGCGGGTCTCTGGGCGGTCGAAACGGACAAGGGCGACAGTGTCTCGGCGCGCTTCTGCATCATGGCGACGGGCTGCCTCTCCGCCGCCCGCGTGCCCGACTTCGCGGGACTTCAGGACTTCGAAGGCGACTGGTATCACACGGGCGGCTGGCCGCATGAGGGCGTCGACTTCTCGGGCAAACGCGTCGCCGTCATCGGGACAGGTTCGTCCGGCATCCAGAGCATACCCGTCATCGCCGCGCAGGCCGCGCACATGACGGTCTTCCAGCGCACGGCGAACTTCACCCTGCCGGCGGGCAACCGTCCGCTGACGCAAGGCGAGATCGCGCGCTCGAAGGAGACGCTGCTCGAAGACCGCAAACATGCGCGCGAGACCCCCGGCGGCATCATCTGCTTCGAATACAACGAAACGCTGGCCGAAGACATGACGCCGGACGCGCGCCGGAGGGAACTCGAGACGCGCTGGAACCAGGGCGGCTTCGCATTTCTCGGCGCCTTCGGCGACCTGATGGCAACCCATGAGGCAAATGACATTGCCGCCGATTTTGCCCGCGAGAAGATGCGCGCTTCGGTGAAGAATCCGGACGTCGCCGAGAAGCTTCTTCCCTTCGATCATCCGGTCGGCGTGAAGCGTCTTTGCCTCGATACCGACTACCTGCAGACCTTCGACGAACCGCATGTCGACCTCGTGGATGTGCGCGAGACGCCGGTCGAGCGGATTTCGAAGAAGGGCGTCGTCTGCGGCGGCAAGGAATACGAGGCGGACGCCATCGTCTTTGCGACCGGCTTCGACGCTATGACGGGCGCGCTGCTCGCCATCGACATCACGGGCCGTGGCGGTGCGAAGCTCAGGGAGAAATGGGCGGCGGGGCCGCGAACCTATCTCGGGCTCGGCTCCGCGGGCTTCCCCAATCTCTTCTTCATCACCGGCCCCGGAAGCCCCTCCGTGCTCTCCAACATGATCGTGTCGATCGAGCAGCATGTGGACTGGATCACGGATTGCGTGAAGCGCCTGACGGACGAAAATATCCGCTCCATCGAGCCGACGCGCGAAGCGGAGGACCATTGGGTCTCGTATGTGAACAAGCTCGCGGGCGCGACGCTCTATCCGCAGGCGAACTCCTGGTACATGGGTGCGAACATTCCCGGCAAGCCGCGCGTCTTCATGCCCTATACCGGCGGCGTGAATGTCTATGGCGAAAAGATCGCGGAAGTCGCGGCTGCCGATTACGAGGGCTTCCGGCTCGGCGCCTGAGAAGGGCGCCGCACCTCCAATATGGACCTTGTGACCCCTTTCCCCGATGGTGCCCGGTGCCGGCACTGGCGCGTCATCGAAGGAACGGGAAGGGCGGCATGCAGGGCGAACTCGAAGCCATCGACTATCTCCGCGTCTGGCGGCGGCGAGACGAGCGTGTCGCGCAGGACGCGGTGGCGATGTGGAAGCGCGAAGGCGTGCTGCCCGAAGAGCGGCTCGCGGGATGCGCCGCGATCTATCAGAACAAGGTGTTGGGCCGGAGCCCTGTGGAACCTTCAGGGCTCTGCCTCGTCGGCTATACGCCACATGGCGACCAGTTGCGCGTGCTCTGGTTCGACCACCATCGTCTGAGGTCCGGAGAGTAACCTCACAGACCGCAGCTATAGCTGCCGGAATAACTCTCCACCGTCATATGCGCGTGGAAGCGGTCGTGGCCGCTGCGGTTCACTTCGGTGACGGACACGATGGCCTCACCCGTCTCGTCGATGACGAAATCGCCGTCCTGACGCACCTCGGACGTGCCACCGGTTCCTGACCGCTCGAGCGACATGGCGTAGGAGCCGGATTCGCCGGGCGCACCGTAGACGACGCTCTCCAGGCGCAGGCCCCCGGGCGTCTCGATCGTCCTGATCTCGCAAGCGTCGAGAGCGGGTGGCGATGCCGTGGCTGCCGCGCAGCCGAAGACGAACGGGATGAAAAACAGCGAAGTCCATTTGGTGTTCATTGCTCTGCTCCCTGTTGAATGGGGCGTCGCGGGAGGCGGCGGATACCGCCTCCCGATGAATGTCTCTCAGTAGCCGCCCTGAATGACGACCGACGTATTGCCCGAGCCGGTCTGGACGGTGTTTGCCTTCTGGCCGTTGCCGACCTGGATCGTGGCAGACGTGTTGTTCGAGCCGTACTGATCGGTCGTCGCCTTGTGGTTGCTGCCGATCTGGGCGATGCCGGACGTGTTGTTGCGGCCGGTCTGGATCGTGGTCGCCTTGTTGTTGCGGCCTTCCTGGCCCGTCACCGCGTAGTTGTTGCGGCCATACTGGTCGGT
>JACIYQ010000240.1 GCA_014359855.1 Parvibaculum sp. | reverse complement strand
TGCGGGAGGTGCTCGGCTACGAGACCTATATCGCGCAGGGCGGCGACTGGGGATCCGTCGTCACCGGCTGGCTCGGTTACGAGCATGGCGTGGACAAGAATGGCGGCTGCAAGGCCATTCATGTGAACATGAACGGGCTGCGTCCGCCCGTCCTTCCCGAGACGGAGGAAGAAGTGGCATGGACCAACGCGGCCGGTGCCGCCTTTGCGTTCGACGGGGCCTACCTCCAGATTCAGATGACGAAGCCGCAGACGCTTTCCTATGCGATGATGGACAGCCCCGTCGGCGCAGCGGCCTGGATCGTCGAGAAGTTCCATTCATGGTCCGACCGCCGGAATGGCGAAACGCCGGGTCACCTGGAGAACGCTTTTTCCAAGGACGCCATGCTGACCGGCATCATGATCTATCTCGTGACCCGCAGCTTCAATACGGCCATCTGGTTCTATCGCGGCATGATGGAGGAAGGCGGCACCAACATGGCTCCCGGGACGAAAGTGAACGTGCCGACCGGCATGGCGAAGTTTCCTCAGGAAGCGCAGGCCTATTGCATCGGACCGCGCAGCTACATGGAGAAGGGCTTCAACATCGTCCACTGGTCCGAACTCGAACGTGGCGGCCATTTCGCCGCCTGGGAAACCGGCCGCCTCTTTGCCGATGAAGTGATGAGCTTCGTGAAGAAAATCAAAGGCTGAGAAGTTCCATGACCCATCGCATCGTGCCCGCCGATCCGTTCTCCATCCATATACCGGAGGCGGAGATCGAGGATCTGAAACGCAGGCTCCAGCGCACGCGCTTTCCGAATGAGCCGCTCGGCAACGAGACATGGGAATACGGCACCAGCCTTCCTTACATGGAGCGGCTGATCGAATACTGGCGCGACGACTTCGACTGGCGCGCGGCGGAAGAAGGCCTCAACCGCTTCCCGCAATATCGCGCGACGCTGACCGACGACAACGTGCGCGATGCCTTCCGCGAAATGGGGATTATGAAAGGAAGCGCCGTCACATGACCCTTGAGCAGGGCCTCGCATTCGGCATCCTCTTTCTCGCGCTTGCCCTTTTTGCGTCCGGCAAGCTGCGTCATGACATCGTGGCGCTGATCGCGCTTGTCGCCGTCTCTCTTGCGGGACTTGCCGAACCGGCGGAACTGCTCTCCGGCTTCGGACATCCCGCCGTCATCACGGTCGCCGCCGTGCTTGTGCTATCGGAAGCGCTTCGCACTTCCGGCCTCGTCGAGGTCGTCGTGCAGCGGATTGTGCCGCTGACGAAGACCACGACCGGTCACATCGCCATCCTCACCGGTGTCGTCGCTCTCGCCTCCTCCTTCATGAACAATGTGGGCGCCCTCGCGATCATGCTGCCTGTCGCACTCGCAACGGCCGCCGAACGCGGGCGCCCTCCCGCCATGCTGCTCATGCCGCTCGCTTTCGGCTCGATGCTCGGCGGCATGATCACGCTTATCGGCACACCGCCGAACATCATCATCGCGAGCTTCCGCAGTTCCTATACGAACGAAACCTTCCACATGTTCGACTTCGCCTGGGTGGGACTTCCCGTTGCGGTGGGCGGCATTCTCTTCATCGCCCTCGGCGCGTGGCGGCTCATCCCGCGCGAACGCAAGGGCGGCGTTCAGCCCGAGGACATGTTCACGCTCGAGGAATATGTCGTCGAGGTGCGCGTGAAATCGAAGAGCCCGCTCGCGGGAAAGCGTGTCGCGCATATGGAGACGGCGGCCGGCGAGGACATCGCCATCGCCGCGCGCGTGCGCGCCGACGGACAGCTCTACCAGCCCGAGTCCTGGCAACCCATCGAGGCGGGAGACATATTCATCCTGCGCGCCGATCCGACCGATCTCACCGAATTCCTGGGCAAGCAGGAACTGGAACTCGTCGGCCCCGAAGGCGAAATCCGGTCGGACATCACGAGCTCCGCCCTCAAGCTCATGGAAGCGATCATCGCGCCGAATTCGCCGCTGATCGGCTTCGGGCCGCGCACGCTGACGCGGCTTGCCCAAGGGGAATTCCAGCTCTTTGCCGTGGCGCGGCAGGGCGAGCCGATCGGCGGACGGCTGCACAATGTCCGGTTCCAGACCGGCGACGTGCTGCTTCTGCAAACGCGGGAGAGCCAGGATCCGAAAGTGCCGGCCGAACTCGGCCTCCTGCCGCTTCCCGAACGCGGCCTGCGCCTTGGCGGACCGCGACGGCTTGGCACGGCTTTCGCCATTTTCGCCGGTGCCATCGCGCTTTCGATGGCGGGCGTGCTGCCCCTCGCCGTCGCCTTCATCGCGGCGATCCTGCTTTATGTCATTATCGGCATCCTGCCGCTCCGCGACCTCTACCGGCATATCGACTGGCCGGTGATCGTGCTGCTCGGCGCGATGATCCCGGTCGGTCAGGCGCTGCGCAACACCGGCGCCGACGTTCTTGTCGCCGAAAGCATTGCAGGAACGGCGGGCGTTCTGCCCGTATGGGCGATCGTCACCCTTCTGCTCGTCGTCACGATGCTTCTGACGGATGTGGTGAACAACGCCGCTACGGCGCTCATCATGGCGCCGATCTCCATTGCGACAGCACAGGCGCTGGACGTGAACCCCGATGCCTTCCTGATGACCGTCGCCATCGGCGCGAGTTGTTCCTTCCTGACGCCCATCGGCCACCAGTCGAACACGCTGGTCATGGGTCCCGGGGGATACAGGTTTTCGGATTACTGGCGGCTCGGCCTGCCACTCGAGGTGATGGTGACGATCATTGCCGTGCCGCTCATCATGCTCGTCTGGACGTGAGCGCGTCAGTCCGGAACGCCAGCACCTATGTCGATCCAGCGCGTGTCCTCGTAGCCAAGGATTTCATATGGGCCGGGATCGTAGGCGACAGGATCAAGCGCGGCGAAGTAGGAAAGGATCATCCAGTGTCCCGACAACCGGTGACGCATCGGCAAGGTGAGCACCTCCGCCCGGTCGACCATGTTGTCGTGACGGCTGCGCAGGATGTTCCAGCGGCCGCAAGGCGTCGATATCTGCTTGCGAATGAGCTCGAGATAATCCGGCCGTATTGCCGGTGAGATGAGATCGAGCGCGTTCATGCCGGTAGGATCGAAACCCATGCCCCGGCATACGGCCGTGCCGGCGAGGCGCTGCACGATCAGTTCGTCCGAGACGACTTCAAGGATGGTCACCGCCGGCATCAGCGCCGCGATGCCCGCCGGACTGAAATCGCTCCGGTCCGGCACCACCCCGTCCTTGGGCAGGCTGTTCCAGTAGCCGAAGAACCGCTTCGCGCCCGTGGTTTGCAGGACTTCGGGTTCGGCAAGCATGCGCAAAGTCCCTCGGTGGACGAAAACGAGACAACCGCTTTCGTTCTAGGAGGACATGCTTAATGGAATGTGAATCGGGGTATCCCGGCTGAACGCATTTAGCTCCAGAATGGCTCAGGAAAGGCCGATACGGCCCATCGCCAGGAACTTCTCGCGGCGGAGGCGCCTGATCGAGTCGGCATCGAGCTTCTCGAGCCCCTTCAGTTCCTCGGCAATAGCGTCACCCGTCTCCTTGATCATCTGGTGGCGCTCGCGATGCGCGCCGCCGATGGGCTCGGGCAGGATGCGGTCGATCACGCCAAGCCCATGGAGATGCTGCGCCGTGATCTTCATGGCGGTGGCGGCTTCCTTCGCCTTGTCGGAACTCCGCCACAGGATGGAGGAGGCGCCTTCCGGCGAGATGACGCTGTAGATCGAATGCTCGAGCATGAGAACGCGGTTGCCGCAGGCAATACCAATGGCGCCGCCCGACATGCCCTCTCCGATGATGACCGAGATGAGCGGCACCCCGAGCGAGAGGCAACGGTCCGTCGAACGCGCGATCGCCTCGGCGACGCTTCGCTCCTCGCTCTCCATGCCGGGATAGGCGCCCGACGTGTCGGCAAGCGTGACGACCGGAATGCCGAAGCGCTCGGCGAGCGTCATCAGCCGGATCGCCTTGCGGTATCCCTCGGGCCGCGCCATGCCGAAATTGTGCTTGAGGCGGCTCTGCGTATCCGAGCCCTTCTCATGACCGATGAACATGACCGAGCGGCCACGGAACCTGCCAAGCCCGCCGACGATCGCCGAATCCTCGCCATAGACGCGGTCGCCCGCGAGCGG
>JACIYQ010000024.1 GCA_014359855.1 Parvibaculum sp. | reverse complement strand
GCGATGTTCGACGCGATCTGCTTCAGCACAGGCTCGTCCGTCGCATCCTTGATGGCCGTGTAATAGGAGGAGGTGCCGCTCTCGACAACGCAGCGCGCGATAAGTTCGCCGCCGCGGCTGCCGCGCACGCTCTCGATGGCGTCGGTCGGAATGGCGTAGCCTTCGCGGAAGCGCCGGAAGGCCTCTTCGAAATTGAAACCCGGATCGGCAAGCTCCACCCAGCGCGCGAGCGCCTGACCATGCTGGACCTCCTCATCGCCCCATTTGTAGACCGCTTCCTTGACGTCCGGCCGGTCCGAGAAGACGTTGCAGAGATAGGTCACATAATCCGGCGCATTGAACTCCACCATCGCGGCCGCCTTTACGGCGCGCAGAATGTCGGGATCGACCTTCGACGCGTCGAAGTCCCCCCATTTGATGTCGTCGAGTGTCCAGTGACGGCTCATCGAACCCTACCTCATGCCGCGCCGGCCGCCTGGCCGCCCATCGATATATGACAACAGTAATATAGCGGCCATGGCCTCCCGGTTTAAGAGCCAGGACAAGGCCGATTGCCGCAGCTTACCGCCCGGGACGTTTGTTCATTCCGGAAACGAAAAGGCGGCACTCCGGGTTCCGGAGAGCCGCCCATCGGCATTTTTGGCGGTATTTTGTCCCGAAAGCCTCAGAGCGCCTGACGAAGCTGCGTCAGATAATCGAGCTTTTCCTGCGCGATCCGGCGCCTTTCGTCGGACTTTGCATCCGCCACATCTTCCTGCGCATTGGCGATTTCACGCTCGAGCGCCGCCGAATCGAGCTCCGCGAGCGGAACCGTGTGCTCGGCAAGAACGGTGAGACCCGCGGGCGTCACCTCGACGAAACCGCCGCGCACGAAATAACGCCGCTCGGGCTGCCCTTCCGCCTCGACGCCGATGACGCCGGGCCTAAGCGTCGACATGACCGGCGCGTGGCCGCCCATGATGCCCATATCGCCATCCGCGCCCGGCACCGTTACCAGATCCACCTGCTCGGAGAGGAGCAGCCGCTCGGGCGATACGAGGTCGAAACTCAGCTTCTCAGCCATCCGCTTTCACCTTGTCCGGTCAGACGCCTCAGGCGGCTTCCTTCGCGAGACGCTCGGCCTTCGCGACCGCATCCTCGATCGTGCCTACCATGTAGAAGGCGGCTTCCGGCAGATGGTCGTAATCGCCGTTGCATAGGCCCTTGAAGCCCTTGATCGTGTCCTTGATGTCGACGAGAACGCCCGGCGATCCCGTGAAGACTTCGGCAACGAAGAAGGGCTGGCTCAGGAAGCGCTCGATCTTGCGGGCGCGGGCAACGACCAGCTTGTCTTCTTCCGAAAGCTCGTCCATGCCCAGGATCGCGATGATGTCCTGAAGCGATTTGTAGCGTTGCAGGATCTCCTGCACACGGCGCGCCGTGTCGTAGTGCTCCTGGCCGACGACGCGCGGCTCGAGAATGCGGCTCGTCGAGTCGAGCGGGTCCACTGCCGGATAGATGCCCTTTTCCGAGATCGCACGGTTCAGCACCGTCGTCGCGTCCAAGTGAGCGAAGGAGGTCGCAGGCGCCGG
>JACIYQ010000239.1 GCA_014359855.1 Parvibaculum sp. | reverse complement strand
ACGAAGAGCCAGACGAGCGAGCCGAAAGCCAGGGCGACGAGCAGAAACTGGAGAAGCGCCGCCGGGTTGGCGACACCGATCAGTTGCGCATCGCGGCGATGCGCGCCGATCATCGGCACCGTCATCTGCACGAGCGAAACGGCAAAGGCGAGCACCAGCGCGAAATGGCCGAGCTCGGCGATCATGGATAGCTGCCCTGCCCATAGGTTTCGGCATGCGGGGCTTCTGCACCTTCGCCCTGCCAGTTGCCAGACCTCTTCAGTGCATCGGCGACTTCGGGCGGCATGTAGTTCTCGTCATGCTTGGCGAGCACCTTGTCGGCGGCGAAGCTGCCATCCGCCTGGATGGCGCCCTCGGCGACGACGCCTTGCCCTTCGCGGAACAGGTCCGGCAGGACGCCGCGATAGGTCACGGTCATCGTTTCCACGAAATCGGTCACGTTGAAACGGACGGTCGCATCGCCAAGTTTCTGAAACGAGCCTTCCTCCACGAGACCGCCAAGACGAATGCGCTCGCCGGGCTCCACGCCGCGTTCGGCGACGTCGCTCGGGCTATAGAAGAAGGTGACGCTGTCGCTCAGTGCGAAGAGCACGAGTCCGGCAGCAAGGCCCAGAATGCCAAGGCTGACGAAGATGAATGTGGCGCGGCGCTGTTTGCGCGTCATGTTTCGCTCCCGTCTCAGGCCGCGATGCGGCCAGCGGGGAGAGATATAGCCCGGCTGAAGCGGCCGGCGAAACCGCTAAATCGTCGCGGGGGAAGGGTTTTCGGGCTCAGCCGTCATATCCCGAGCATCAGGCGGGTCGCCGTCCCCGCCACACCGTCATCGACAAGGCCGAATTCCCGCTGAAAGGACTTCAGCGCCTTTTCAAGGTTCTCGCCGAACACGCCGTCACAATTGAGGGCATAGCCTTCCCTGACCAGCACCTCCTGCAGGGCGCGCACGTCGCGGCCCGTCATTCTGGGCTCGGTGAGGCGGAGCGTGCGCGTTGCGGCGTCATCGGCCGAAACGGGAACGGGTGCCGGCTTGGGGGCGCCCAGAACATCTTCCCCGATGCGAACGCCGCGCACCGTCACCGGCAGGGCAAGCGACCAATTGCCCGCCGCCGCGAGGGCGGCGAAGGCATCCATCCGGTAAACCGTCTTCCGGAGCAGACTGTTGGCATGGCTGGCGAGCCATGCGCGCCGCTCTGCGATATAGGCCTGCGTCCACTTCCTGGTGCCCGCCTTCCCCGGCAGGCCGACCTTCGCCACGGTGCGGTCGCGCATCGCACTCCATGAGCCATGGACCGCGCTGTCATAGACGACGGCGACGGAGAGCGCTTCGCCGAGGCCGATTTTCTCCGCTGCAGCAACGGCGGGCGTCCAGTAGACGCGGTCGAAGAAGGCGTCCTGCGTCTCCCGCATCATGGGATCGGCGCCCGCATCCTTTAGCAGGTTGCAGAAGGCCCGGTCGGTGTCGAGACGGAGATCGATGTCGGCAAGGCGCGGCAGGTAAGGCCGCAGTGCCTGCGCGTGCAAAGCCTGAGACGAAGCGCAGTAGGACTTGAGGAGAAGGTGAAGATTGCCGCTGCCCAGCGTCGTCTGGGCGCGGCCATAGGTGAGATGGCCACTATCGCCCGCGAGCAGTGTGACGCGTGCGTAATCGCCGCGCGCCGAGCCGGTCTCGAAGATATTGACGATCGCCTTTGCCGTTTCCTTCTGCCGTTCGCTCAGCATGATGCCCTGCCCCGTCCTGCCTTGTATGAGTCAGCTGCAATCCTACAGCGCGGCGGGACAGACCGGGGATTAGTCGGAGAGCGATTTTTCGGCTTCTGCGATCCGGGCGAGCGCGGCCTCGTCTCCCGTAAATGCGGCTCTTGCACCGGCAATGGCCTCGCGCGCCATCGCAGGTTCGTTCAGGACCTTGTAGGAGCGAATGAGCCGCAGCCAGCCGTCGAGATCGTCCGGATTTTCCCGCAGCCGGGTGGCGAGACCTTCGACCATGCCGCGAATCATCGGTTCGTCCGCAGCCGACATCGCAGGGCCGCGCTCGACGGCGGCGATCCGTGCGCGAAGCGCGGCCGCCCAGGCCGCATCCTCGGGCGCGGAAGCAAGCAGCTTCTTCCAGCGTTCAAGGGCCGCGTCGCGGTTCCCGGCGTCGAACTCGGCGACACCGAGGAAATATTGCGCGCGCGGCTCCTGCGGATCGAGTTCCACCGCCTTCTCGAAGTCCCGCTTTGCCGCCGGACCGACGATGCCGTCATTCGCCATGACGCGGGCCTCACCGCGCGCGGCGAGGCGGCCGGAGGTTACGCCACCCACCATCATGGCGCGGCTCCAGGCATTGGCCGCTTCCTCGAAACGGCCCAGTTGAAGATAGACGGGCGCGACCAGTTCCCAACCGCGCAGATCGTCCGGCTCCTTCTTGAGATGGCGTTCGATCCTCAGCACCAAACCCTCGAGCGGAAGTTCCTCCGGCGGCACGTTCATGCGCTCGGCGAACGGCCGGCCTTCCATGCCCGGCGAGCCTTCGGCGAGATAGACAATGATTGCGAGAGCGGGCACGGCCAGCGCAAGGACAAGCGCCGTCCCCTTTCGCCAGCGCGGATCGGCGGTGCCGGTGCGCCGCATCCGCGTGCGCTCCTCGTCTGCCGCGAGCAGGCGGCGCGACACTTCGATGCGTGCGGCTTCCGCCTCGCTCGCGCCGATGATGCCGCGTTCGAGATCGCGCTCGATCTCCTCCAGCTGGTCGCGATAGAGCGCGACCTCGCTGTCGCCCATATCTGCCTCCGCCGCCTGCGACCCGGCGCGCAGCGGACGCAGCATCAGCCAGAGCGCAAGGCCCGTGAGCGCCGCAAAGGCGAGGAAGAGAAATATGTCGTTGGCCGGAAGCAGCACGAAAACCGCCCTTTTGAAACTCGTGTCGATTGACGAGCCTGTATAGAGGTTTCACGGCGCTGCCGAAAGCGGCGGAGGGACGCAGCACGCCACCTCGAGAGGCCCGGATTTGACGGAATCGGGCGGTGGGCCAGGCTGCGCCCGGCGGATAAAAAGGAGAAACGCTTGCTGCGCATCGCAAAGACAGGATTGTTCGGACTGGCCGCCATTGTGGCGGCCACCCTCGCCGTCATTCTCGCACGCAGCGCAATGGAGGCACCTCCACCGCTCGATCCGGCCCCGTACGTCGAAAAGGCCGCTGCCTATGACGCGACGATCGCGCGCGACGAATGGGGGGTGCCGCATGTCTTCGGCAAGCGGGATGCAGATGCCGCTTTCGGCTTCGGCTATGCCCATTCGGAAGACGACTTTACGACGATCCAGGAAGTGCTGATTGCCACGCGAGGGCAGCTCGCCTCCGTGAAAGGCGAGCGGGCGGCGGTGACGGACTATCTCGTCAATCTGATGGGCGTCTGGCAGGCGGTAGAGGCGGGCTACGAGAGCGATCTCTCACCGCAAGTGCGCGAGGTCATCGAGGCCTATGCCGATGGCGTGAACTATTATGCCGCGCTTCATTCCGAGGAAGTCGTTCCGGGAACGCTGCCGATGACGGGGCGCGACGTCGCGGCAGGTTTCGTGTTCAAGACGCCCTTCTTCTATGGCCTCGACAAGGTGTTGCTTGCGGTGTTCGAGGGAAGGATCGGCGGTGAAACCGGCCTTTCCAAGGAAGGCGTCGACGCGTTTCTTCCCTCGGAAAAGCCTTTTCCCATCGGCTCGAACGGGGTCGCCGTGAGCCCTGCCCGTTCGGCGGACGGCGCGACGCGGCTCCTCGTCAATTCGCACCAGCCTTTCGCCGGGCCCGTTGCCTGGTACGAGGCGGTGATCGAAAGCGAGGAAGGCTGGCATGTGGCGGGCGGCTTCTTTCCAGGGTCGCCCTTCATGTTGCACGGACACAATGCGACGCTCGGCTGGGCAAACACAGTGAACGAGCCCGACCTCGCCGACATTTACCGGCTCACGATCAATCCCGATAACGAGGACCAGTACCTCCTCGACGGCGAGTGGCGGGACTTCGAAACGAGCGTCGCGACGATCCGCGTCGACCTCTGGGGACCGTTCTGGTGGACCGTGGAGCGCGAGGTGCTGCGCTCGGAACATGGACCGGTGCTAAGGACGCCGAACGGCGTCTTCGCCGTGCGCTATGCCGGCATGGGCGAGATAGGTCAGGTCGAGCAATATTACGCTCTCGACAAGGCACAAAACCTCGGCGAGTGGATCGAGGCGATGAAGCTGCAGGCGCTTCCGAGCATCAACTACATCTATGCCGATGCGCAGGGGAACATTGCCTATGTCTACAATGCGCAGTTTCCGGACCGGAAGAACGGGCCGGATTGGGCGGGTGTTCTGCCGGGCGATGACTCATCGCTCATCTGGCGGGGCTACATCCCCTTCGATGACGTCCCGAAGCTGATCAATCCGAACGCCGGTTATGTGTTCAACGCAAACAACACGCCCTTCCGGGCAACGGCGGCGAACGACAATCTGAAACCAGCGGCCTTTCCCGAAGCGCTTGGTATCCAGACCGACATGACGAACCGCGCCCTTCGCATCGAGGAAACCTTTGGCGAGGACCGCTCGATCACAGGAGATGAGTTCCGTACCTACAAATTCGATCTCGACTACAGCAAAGGCTCCGCCATGGCGAAGCTCATAGCCGAACTGATCGCTGTCGATGCCAATGGCGATGAAGATATGGTGGAAGCGCAGAATATCCTGCGCGAGTGGGATCGCAGAACCGGCGTTCACAACCGCGGCGCCGCGCTCGCCATTCTGGCAGCCGAGCCTGTCATCAGCGCCCCCATCCGCGGAGAGGTGCCCCCCGACCCGGCGGAGAAACTCCGGCAAGCCATGGCGCGGCTGAAAATTCATTTCGGCCGGCTCGATCCCGAATGGGGCGAGGTCAACCGGTTCCGGCGGGGATCGGTCGATCTTCCAGTCGATGGCGGCCCCGATATCCTGCGCGCCATCTACGCTTCGCGCGAGGAGGACGGAACTCTCACCGCACATGGCGGCGACACCCTCATCATGTTCGTGGAATGGGATCGCAACGGGAAGCTCATATCCGAAAGCGTACATCCCTTCGGCGCGGCGACGCTCGACCGGTCCTCGCCACATTATGACGACCAGTCGACGCTATTTGTCGGAATGCGGACGAAGCCTGTCAGGTTCACGCGGGAAGAGCTCGAAGGGCATATCGAGGAAAGCTATCGTCCCGGCGAAAGGGAATAGCGGTCAGAGAACCGCTGTCTCCTTCGGCGTCCCGCGATTGACGACGCGCGTGAGCGGCAGGTCGACATGCACCGTGGTGCCTTTGCCAAGCTCGCTCTCGATCGAGAGCGTACCGTCATGCAGTTCCGTGAGGTGCTTTGCCAGCGGCAGACCGAGGCCCGTTCCCTCATGCTGGCGCGAGAGCGACCCATCGAGCTGCGTGAATGGCGTCAGCGCGCGGGGAATATCGTCCTCCGCGATCCCGGCGCCCTGATCGGTCACGGAAATGCGCAGATATTGCGCGGTGAGCTGTCCGGAGATCGAAATCGCGCTTCCGTCCGGACTGAATTTCACGGCGTTCGATACGAGGTTGATGAGAATCTGCTTTAGCGCTCGCTCATCAACCACAACGACGATCGGCGGCTCCGGCATCCTGCATTCGATATCGATATTCGCCTGCTGCGCGCGGTGGCGGACGATCCGCGTCGCCGACTCAACAACATGGTCAAGCTCGGTCTCGTCCTCGTGAAGCTTGAAGTGCCCAGCCTCGATCTTCGAGAGATCGAGAATGTCATTGATGAGGCTCAGGAGATGGACACCGCTATTGTGGATGTCTTCCGCGTATTCCCGGTAGCGGGGATTACCGACAGGACCGAAAAGTTCGCGCTCAAGCGCCTCCGAAAAGCCGATAATCGCGTTGAGAGGCGTCCGGAGTTCATGGCTCATATTCGCGAGGAACTCGGATTTGGAGCGGCTTGCCGCCGTCGCCTGGTCGCGCGCATCCCGCAACGCTTCCGCTTCCTTGCGGCGCGCGGTCACATCCTGAATGCCGATCAGCATGGCACGGCGCCCCTGGAAATGCAGGGTAGCTGCCGAAACAAGGACGTGAATGGTGGCTCCATCCATGCGCTTCATGCTGAGCTCGAACGGCGACCCCTCGCGGCCCGTGAGGATCAACCTGTCGAGACGTCCCGACAGGTCCTCGTCCTCGAAGAGCCTGCGCACATCGAGATCGGCAACGTCGCCTTCCTCGATGCCAAAGAGTTTCAGCGCGGCCATGTTCGCCTGCATCACATGGAAAGTTGCCGGGTCGACCAGCGCAATCGGCAGGGGGGCCGCATAGAAGATGCTCTGGAAGCTTTCCTCCGTAGCGCGAACCGCCTGCTCCGCCTCCTGGCGAACGCCCACTTCACGCTTCAACTCGTCGTAGAGTTCCTGCTGACGGAGCAATGTCGCAAAGCCGCTCCGTCGCAAGCGGTTTGCCGCCCGCACCATCTCGACTCCGACCGCATTCACGACGCCGAAAAGAAGACATATCTCGAGCAATGTGATCAGGGAGACGTCGGCGAGCAAAGGAGTAACCGCTATGAAGCCGATGCAGAGTGCCGAAGAGAGGAAGAGATTGGCCGTGAGGCGGGTCGGCACACCGATATAGAAAGCGAAGAGCACGACAACGACGCTAAGCAGCGCGGCGGCGAACTCGACCTGGCTCAGCATGAGCGACAGCGGTGCGACGAGCGCGACGAGAAGCTGGGTGAGAAAGGCGCAGGCCATGAAGGAGCGCCGGTCTTCGGGTTCGCGGAAATATTTCAACGCCAGCAACATGGATCCCAGAGCGGCGAATCGGCCGAAAGTCAACGCGGCGAAGGACCAGGAGAAGCCGAGCGCGACGAAATCGAATACCATCCAGCTCACGAAGACATAGACGGCAATCAGAACCGCACGGAGACGGGAGCGGATATCGGTCCAGCTTGCGCGGATATAATTGTCTTCGAGTACGGGATCGGCGAACTCGCCTGTCCAACGATAGGCGGGTTCACTCTCCGGCTCCCGCCGAAGTGTGGATAAAGCCCCTCCCATCGTGTCAACCGACCGCGTCACGCAAGCGTCCCCTCTTCATTCCGTCGCGTCCGGGGCGCTCCTCCGGCGATCCCAGCGCGCGTAGAGTAGGGATCAAAGACTAAATAAAATGCAAAATTCGGTTGCACGGCCTTTCTCAATGGCGAGGCCTTGCCTATCGTTTGCGCAGCCAAGCCTGTCCGAAAATGAGACAGGGAAGCGAAACCGGAGGGAAACGTCATGGCGGGCGAAAGAAGTGGTGGCGGGGGAATTCTGGAGGGCGTCCGCGTACTCGACTTCGGCCGCTATATTGCCGGGCCTTACTGCGCGGCCCTGCTGGGCGACCTGGGGGCCGAGGTTATCCGGATCGAGCGGCGCGAGGGGTCGGAGGACCGCTTCGTTCAGCCGATCGTGCCAGAAGCGGGACCTGGCGAAGGCGGT